>NZ_JAAEJV010000049.1 GCF_015356785.1 Candidatus Neptunochlamydia vexilliferae
GGTTTGACTTTCAGCTTAACAAAAAAAAACACTGAACCTACGCAGCTTCAGAGCCGAAGGCGAAGAAAAGCTGCGTCGTGAAGTGTCCACGGCTTCAAGATGGCTCTGCAAAATTGATCTGAACGAGGGGTGGAACAGTGCTTTGCACGGCCCCCCGAGGAAGATCGGTTTGGCTTGCCAGATTGAAGCTCAAGGGGGCAGCGGGGGGCCCCGCCCCCGACATATCTTTCTTACATATACCACCGATAAATGTGCGAACTTTTTACCTGTAAAGGTGAACAAGGCCGTTTTCAAGCGAAAAATTTATATGCGAAGTGCCACAGTGTAAGCTTTTTGAACAGCCATTCAAGCCTTAATGAGGCTTCAGAAGAGCCTATTCAAATTTGGCTTATTGGTTAAACTTCAGAAGGCTCATCAAAGGTAAGATCCCCATATGCTTTGCTTAAAAACGTCTCGACTTCTTCGGCGGTATGGAGAGAAAGGGCCTCTTCAGCAAGGCTTCTCAGTTCATTCGTAGAGAGCTGGGCGATCACCTTCTTGACTTGGGGGATGTAGCGGGAAGCGCAAGAGAATTTGCGGACCCCTAGGCCGAGAAGGAGGGGGGTCATCAGCGGATTGGAAGCCATCTCCCCACAAAGACTCACAGGGATTTCTTGTTTTTCTGATGCTTCGACAACCCGCTTAATCATCCGGAGAATGCTGGGATGCAAGGGCTTGTAGAAGGGCTGAACATCTTGGGTGGCTCGGTCGGCAGCTAGGGTATACTGCGTCAGGTCATTGGTTCCGATCGAGAGGAAGTCGCAGGCGCTGGCAAGGTGGTCACAGGTCATGACAGCTGAGGGCACTTCAATCATACACCCAATGGGAATCTCATCGGCAATTTCATGCCCCTCGGAGCGGAGCTGGAGGGCCGCTTCCTGAAGGAGCTCTTTTGATTCGAGGAGCTCGGAAACATCGGAGATCATCGGAAGGAGGATCCGGAGATCCCCATCGAGACTGACGCGGAGAAGGGCCCGAAGCTGTTGGACAAAGATCTCTTTATTGCGGAGGAGGAAGCGGATACCACGACAGCCAAGAGCGGGGTTGGGCTCTTCTTCGTAAAGGTTGACGTTCCCCTTGTCTCCCCCTACATCAAAGGTGCGGAAGATGACAGGCATCCCTTTCGCTTTTTCCATCACCTGTTGATAGAGGACAAACTGGTCTTCTTCGGAAAAGGTCTCGAGCTCTTTCCCAAAGAAAAGAAACTCGGAGCGGAAAAGGCCAATCCCTTCGGCTTTGTAGGGTCCTAGAAGGTCGAGGTCGGAGAGGTTTTCAATATTGGCAAAGACGGTTACCTTGGCTCCATCTTTGGTTTGGATCCCCTCTTCAGCTTCTTCAATGGTGGCCACTTTTTGGGCTTCATCCGTTTCTTGCTGCGACTGGTACTTGTCTAGGGTTGCTTTGGAGGGGTTGACAATCGCTGTCCCTGTCTTTCCGTCGATGATAACGGGAGAGCCTTTATAAGGGAAGAGTGCGTCGATGGAGATGTTAGCAACGTAAGGGACACCTTTAGAGCGGGCGATGAGGGCAGCATGGGAGGTGGTGCCCCCTATTTCGGTGACAAACCCTTTGACCTGCCCTTTGGAGGCCTCAGCGATGCTTGAGGGAACAAGCTCTTTGGTAAAGATGATCGAGTTGTCGGGAATGTCTTCGGTTTTTAATGCTTTGCGGGGATGGAGGTTGCGAAGGATCCGCTGGGAAAGGTCTTTGACATCTAAAAGACGTTGCTTGAAAAAGTTATCTTTGACCTTGGAAAATTCTTTTTCGTAGTCAACCATCACCGAGCGGAAGACGGTTTCGGTGTTTTTCATCCGTTGCCGAATTTTCTTTTCCATAAAGGTGGTCATGAAGGGATCTTCCAACATCTGAATGTGGGTATCGATAATGGAAACGGCTTCGCTCGATCCCTCTTTAGCAAGGAACCTTTGGAGGTCATGAAGATCTTCTCGACTCGAGTGAACGGCCCGTCGGTAACGGCCAATCTCTTTTTCAACTTCTGCAGTGGGAATAGAAAATTCGGGGACGATCTCTTCTTGAAATCCTTCTAAGAAAAAGAGACTGCCAATGGCAATGCCACCACTGATGGGTGCTCCTTCTAAGATAATTTCTTCAAGAGTGTCGGTCATTTAGGCACTTTCTCCAAATTTCGTGTTAAAGGCGTTTAGAAGTTCGTCTAAGGTCTCTTTTGCATCGGCCCCTTCGGCTTTGATTTTTAACTCTGCATTTTTGGGCGCTGCGAGAATCATAATACTCATAATGCTACGAGCATTGACCGACTGACCCTTATAAGTCAATGTAACTTTTGCATTTCTCTTCTGCAAAATTTTTGCAATCGTTGTTGCAGGGCGGACATGAAGACCGAGTTTGTTCTTCACTTTGGCTGTCGATTCACACTCTTGTTCCAATCTTTTTCTTTCTCGCTATGGTTTCTAGTAGTTTGTCGTTAAACTCTCTTGCAGAGTGGTATCCCATCTCTTTAAGGCGGTGATTGAGAAGGGCGGTTTCAATCAGAAGAACGCTATCTCTTCCTGGTTTTACTGGCTGCACAATCAGGGGAACCCTCAATCCTAAAATTTCGGTAAAACGTTCTTCTAAACCCACTCGATCGTAATACTCTTTTTCGTTCCATTCTTCAAGTCGAATCACAAGATCAACTTGAACTTCGCTTCGAACACAAACAGCTCCAAAAAGATGGGCCACATTAATAATTCCAATTCCACGCAGCTCGAGAAGGTGTTTGTTAAGCTCTGGGGCCAACCCCACAAGATGGGAATTTCTCTTCCGCAGGATCACCACATCATTGGAAATGAGGCGGTGTCCCCTTTCGATAAGGCCAAGGGCAGCTTCACTTTTTCCCACAGAAGACTCCCCTTGAATGAGAACGCCCACACCATAGGCTTCGACGAGTGTTCCATGGAGGCTATCGGTCGGTGCAAAGTAGTCGGAAAGGAGCATGGTGAGTTCTGTTAAAAGGGGCATCGAGTGAACCTCGGTCCGAAAAAGGGGAACTTTGAGCTCTTGGCACACTTTTGAGAGCTCGCGGGGTGGCGGAAGGGCGCGGGCAACGATCACTGCGGGGGTCTCTGAGGTAATCACCCCTTTAAGTCTTTTTAGACGGAGTTCGGGATCGAGATCACACAAGTAGGAAAGCTCCATTCGTCCAAAGATGAGGATCCGTTTATCACTTTTTCGCTTCATATAACCCGCAAGGGAAAGGCCAGGTCTTTGGACATGAGAGACCTTGATCTCTCGCTCCACCCCTTGTCCTACGCGGATGGTCTCAAGGCCCAGGGAAGCGCCGTGGGTCTCATAAAACTCTTGGATCGCGAGTTTCATATCCCCTCCACGTAAAAGGCAAGCCAGTCCAAAAAGGTGCGAAAGGCAAGACTTCCCTGCTGGGACGTCCGGTAGTCGGAAATGGTCCCCTCACCAAGGGAGCAAAGGACATTTCCTGCCGCTCCATCGGGATACCACTCTTTGTAAAAGCATTGGTAAACCGCTGAGTCAAAGGAACGATAAAAAGGGAAAAGGGCTTCTCCAGGAACAGCCTCTCCTCCTAAAATTAGGGGGGTCTCAAGGGTTCTAAACCGCTCTCTTTCTTCTACTAAAACTCCTGAAGAGAAAATGCCGGTATCTCCTCCTTTGAAAAAGCCGTTGTGAACACGAAAAAACTGGAGAAAGTCTTCGGGCAGGGGGAAGTCGATCTGTTCTCCCATATTGGAAATCTCTTCGTCAACAAGGGGAGGCCCCCCGAGGAAAAATTCGGAGCGCTCTTTCAAGCTGTAGCTAAGATAGATCGCCCCTTTATACCCAAACTCATCCAAGGATCGGTTTTTGCCTGCGCCAGCATCCCCATCTTTAACTCCCTCTGCATCGCCCCTATCTCTTGGATAGGGGACTGCTTCGGTAGAGCTAAACCTGGGGCGCTGGCTTTCGCAAATTCCCGGCTCTTGAATGTGTTTGGGTATAGCCGCCACCATACCCACTTCGGAAACCCCTCCAAAAAAACGGTCAATGAAGGCATGAACATGGGGATCAAAGGGAAGGGCATTAAACCAGTAGTCCCGGGTAAACTCCAAACGGATCGTGGGTTCTAACTTGCTAAGCTCAAACCATCCTTTGGTGAGACGGGGGACCTTTTCATGAGCTTCTTCCCAAGTAAAGTTACTCTCGCTTAAGGGGATCATCTCCCCTTCTTTAAAGTACTGAATAATCTCTTTCTGCATACTCTCCCAACAGGTTTATTAACAAAGCAGTTTAAAAAGGCTTTATACTTTTTTGCAAGCATGTTATGAGAAAAAATAGAGATCCTGAAGTGATTGAGTTGCTCACCAGGTTGTCGGAGATTTTATTTTGGAGCCTGGGTTTTCGATGACCCCATAGCCCTAGGGCTATGAGGGAAGATCAGGCTTCCAAACTAAAAGAATAGCAAGATGGTAGCAAGGCAATCATGGAGGGTTCTCCTAGAGGAAAACTTATGATCTACACACGGGTTGTCATTGTTGGAGGAGGTTTTGGCGGACTGAACTGCGCTAAAACGTTAAAGAAAGCAAACCTCGATGTCCTCCTGATCGACAAGAAGAACCACCATCTCTTTCAACCTCTTCTCTATCAAGTAGCAAGCGCAGCGCTTTCCCCCGCAGATATCGCTACTCCCCTTCGGGAAATCTTTGCAGATCAAAAGAATACAACGGTGATCATGGGAACAGTCGATCAGGTCGACAAGAAAAACCGGAAACTCCTCCTCCAAAACGGGGATGAGGTCCCTTATGATTATCTGGTGATTGGAACGGGAGCGCGCCACTCCTACTTTGGAAATGATCAGTGGGAACCCCTTGCGCCAGGACTGAAAACGGTGGTCGATGCCTTAAAAATTCGGGAGCGGATCTTGATCTCTTTCGAAAAGGCGGAGCGGACCGATAGTATTCAAGAGGCAGAGAGGCATCTGAACTTTGTCATCATCGGTGGAGGGCCAACAGGAGTCGAGATGGCCGGGGCGATTGCTGAAATCGCTCATAAGACGCTGTTTAAAAACTTTCGGCGGATCAACCCTGAAAAATCGAAGATCTACCTTGTGGAAGGAGCTCCCCGCGTCCTTCCCCCTTTCCCCGAAAAGCTTTCGGAGCGGGCCCGAAAAGATCTGGAGAAGATGGGGGTTCGGGTCATCACCAATGAACTGGTAACCAACATTACGGAAGAAGGGGTGCAGGTAGGCGACGACTTTATCGAAGCAGGGAACGTCATCTGGGCGGCAGGCAACATCGCCTCTCCCCTTTTAAAAACGCTCGACATTCCTCTCGATCGGCAAGGACGAGCGATGGTAGAGCCCGACCTTTCGATCCCCGACCACCCTGAGATTTTTGTCATCGGCGATGCCGCCTGCTCGATCGGCAAAGATGGCAAACCCCTGCCCGCTGTGGCTCCCACAGCGATCCAACAAGGGCGCTACATTGGAAAACTTATCCGGCGACAAATTCCTAAAAAAAAGCGGCGTCCCTTCAAGTACTTCGATAAGGGAGGCATCGCCACCATCGGAAAAAATAAAGCGGTCGGCTTTTTTAAAGCGATCCACTTTAAGGGGATCTTTGCTTGGCTCATCTGGGGTTTTATCCATATCTTCTACCTCGTCAATTACCGGAGCCAGTTTGGGGTCATGCTCGACTGGACCTTTCACTACTTGACAGGACTTCGTGGCGCACGGCTCATCCACAAATCAATCAAAGAACGGCCTGACAAAAAATAGTCTTCTTAGGTATTTTTGAACCACGGAGAGCACAGCGGGAAGCCAACGATCTACCTCTGTGATCTCTGTGGTTGATAAAAATTAACAAGAGCTCTTGCTATCACATACCTTTGGAGACGCTACCCTGCCTTTTGCACTGCTCTTGTCGCTCTTGCTTGCGTGATTCTCTTTCTTTGGATCTACCCGCCCCACCTAGAAGAGGGACCAGCCACCTTTCATATCGAAGAGGTGAAACGGCACGCCGGCCCCATCCAAACCTCCATCGTCTACATCGGAAAGATTCAAGGGAAAACCTGCCACATCTACTTTCATCCCAAGCAAAAGCGCCCCCCTGCCAACGTCTCCTATCATATCTCCTACGGAACGCCAGTAAAAATGGGGCTGGGACGTTATTTCTTTAAGCCAGCAAAGGGAGCCACCTGGACTCCCCTTTCCCAATCTAGTCTTGCCGAGTGGCGCTTTCAGACCAAAGAAAAGGTCCGCCGCTGGATCCACTCCCGCTTTAAAAAGCGGGAGGTGGCCCATCTGATGACCGCCCTTGCCACAGGCAATTTAGAAAGTCGTCTCCTCGCCTACCAATTTCGAGTGGTGGGGCTAAGCCACCTTCTTGCCATCTCAGGTTTTCACTTTGCCCTTTTGACTTTTTTCCTATCGACCCTACTCAAACGGTTTTTACCCGAACGGATCTTGGCCGCTGTTCTCATCGTCCTACTGGGCGCTTACTTTTTCTATATGGGAGGTGCCCCCTCGATTAACCGGGCATGGATCGGTGTGCTGATCTACCTTGTGGGGATCCTCCTCGGTTACCGCCCCACCCCTTTAAATACCCTTGGCGTGGCCCTTCTCTTTGCGCTCATTGGTGACCCTCTCATCGTTGCCAACGTCGGGTTCCAGCTGAGCTTTGGCGCTACCCTAGGGATTATCCTTTTTTATCTCCCTTTCGAGCAAAGGCTCCGCAAGCTTTTCCCCAAACGTCCCTATAAAGAGCTCCTAAAAATGAAAGTTCTCGATCAATGTGGCTATCTAGTGTGCACCTACCTAAGGAAAGTGATCGCCCTTCAAGGGGCCGTTCTCACCCTTACCTTGCCCCTTGCCCTCATCCACTTTGGAAGTTATCCCCTGATGGCCCCCATCTACAACCTTTTTTGTCCCTTCCTTTTTACAGCACTTCTCGCCTCTTTCCTCCTCCACCTCGACTTTTTGACCGCCCCCTTCGCCTCCTTTCTCATCTCCCTAATAGCGGAAGCGCCCAAGCGCTACCTATTTGAAATGAGAGGAAGCGGTTGGGCGCTTGCTTGTCTTGTCCTTGCTCTGGCTATTATGTCGACTATTAAGAGTGCCACCAATTTGTCGTTTGATATTCATTTTCGCAAAGGGAACCAGAGTTTCTAGAAACAAAGAGCATTTGCGCAACCATACTAGCCGCCGCAATGGCTCCCTCTAACTTCCAAATAGGGGACCAATTTTCAACCTTAAACACTCTTTTGGTGATCTGATAAGCAAGATAAGAACCCAAAAAGGTTATAGCAGTATTGTAGATAATTTTCAGGTGGGTATCGACTTCTTTAAACTTACAGTTTATTTCTATTTGATTTTTAGGAATTTGCTCGTTGTTTTTAGCTGCCCGTCCAAAAATATTTCCAATAAGGCAGAGCAGAAAAGGTTTTGATAAAAAAGTAGTATTATCCCAGTTAATCTTAAAATTCTTCATAAGGATTTCTTTAACACAGGCTCCTACAGCAGAGGCTTCTTCATCAAAGATTTTTTCAACAAAGACTCTTTTATTAGAATAAAGAGGATAAGAAACGAGAAAAGGAATTCCAAAGCTGAGAGCATGATTAAAAAGCGGCCCTATAGTCCAATTGTACCCAGAACGCTTCAACGAATCATCAAAAAATAATTTAACGCTCTCCAAGATTGGAAATATGCTTACTAACTGGTTTAGTACAAGATCTTTCTTCCAAAGGGAAAGATCTTTCCCTCGCATTTTAGCAACTCCATAGGCAACTCCAAAACGGAGGATAAGGGGAATGGCAATGCGTAGAACAAAATGTTGGCGACCTATTTCTTGTTGTTGTTCATCAGACTTAGTTTGAACCTCTCCCGAGAAATAGTCATACACCAAGGCTGCAAGACCAGCAAAAAATTCTCCCGCAAAATATCCCACAGGGTCGAGCTCTTTGTTCCAAGCCTTTTCTTCTGCAAGTTTCGATGCTAATAGGATTTGAGATTCAAAAAAATTTTTACATAACTTTCGTTTTGGTTCAAGCATCTTTATTTATCCTTGTTTTCTAAGGGGTTTAAAGCATTTGCAAATAAACTTCTAGCAAAAATTGACCAAAATCTCCGTTTAGGGTAAAAATGATCTCTTCTACCTATGGCGGTCGTAGCTCAGTTGGTTAGAGCACTTGATTGTGGTTCAAGATGTCGCGGGTTCGAATCCCGTCGATCGCCCTTTTTTTCTTTTCCAATGTAAAAACTTCTGTTAAATTAAAAATATGGATAAAAAAAAGCGTTTACACCCAGAAGTTCAGGGACTTCTCGTCTTAGTCGGGAGTTTTCTCCTCTTCCTTTGCATACTCAGTTTTACCCATACCTCCCCTCAGAAAAACTGGTTTGGGGTGATTGGCTATGGGATCGGCTATGGAATGCTTTGGACCTTTGGCCTCTCCGCTTACCTCATTGCGACCTACATCGGGTGGATCGGCTGGAAAAAGCTGATGGGAAGCCCGATCGGCGGGCTCAAGATGAAAACCCTCTACCTCGGCATCGGGATTGTCTCCTTATCGGCCCTCCTCAACCTTCTGACAGAGGTGGGAGGATTTTCTAATGGGTTGATTGAGTCGCGGGTCATCTCTGAAATCTATGAGGTCTACTATCCCTACCACCAAAAATTGGCCCGCTTCAATTTAGGTGGGGTTCCCCTTTACTATCTCTACCGCGACCTTCCAATTTTTAACCTGCAGCACCTCCTCAGTAACGTGGGTGTGATGATCACCTTTTCTCTTACCGGAATCATGGCGCTCATCCTTTTCACCAACACGCGGGTCATCCCCCTGGCAAAGAAGTGTTGGGAGTTTGTGAAAGAGACAGGAAAATTCCTTAAGAAGGTGGCCAAAGATTTTAAACCTCGCAAGGTGAAGAAAAAAGTGGTCCCCATTGTCCCTGTCTTTTCTCCCCGCCCTCCCGTTCAGGAAAGAGAAGTGATGGAAGAAGAGGAGGAGGAAGAACTCTCCGATCTTAAAATTTCGACCCACTTGGAAAAGCGACCAGCTCCGGGGCGAAAAGTCAAGACGATGGACAACAAAAAATATGTGGGCGCCTATAGGCGGTACCGCCTTCCCCCTTTAAATCTTCTCACCAACGCCAAAAAAGTGGACCAGCCCACGCTGAAAAAAGATCTCGAGCGGCAGGCAAAGATTTTGGAGGAGACCCTCCTAAGCTTTGGTGTGGAAGGGCGAGTGGGAGAGATCAACTGCGGCCCCACCATCACCTCTTTCGAGGTCCATCCTCCAACGGGTGTGAAGGTTCAAAAGATCAAAGTCCTTGAAAATGACATTGCCCTCAACTTGCAGGCCAAATCGATCCGAATTATCGCGCCAATTCCAGGAAAAGCGGCTGTAGGTGTCGAAGTTCCTTCCCTCTATCCGCAGGAGGTGGGCTTTAAAGAGATGCTCAGCGAGTATCAAAAGGGGAGCAAAAAGCTTCACATCCCCATCATGTTGGGGCAGACAGTTACGGGCGATAATGTTCTCTGTGATCTCACAAAAATGCCCCACTGTATCATCGCTGGAGCAACGGGCTCAGGGAAATCGGTCTGCATCAACAGCATCGTGATGTCGATCTTGATGACGGCTCGCCCTGATGAGGTAAAAATCCTCCTCGTCGACCCGAAAAAGGTAGAGCTCAGCTCTTACACAAACCTCCCACATATGATCGCTCCGGTCATTACCGAGGCGCATGGTGCTTATGCCGCCTTAAACTGGCTGGTGAAAGAGATGGAAGAGCGGTACGAAATTCTCAAGCGGCTCAAGCTCCGCAACATCCACGCCTTTAACAACCGGAAATACAATCCGGAGAAAGAGGAAGAGCTTGCAGGAGGGATGGAAATCCCCCGAAAGATGCCCTATATCGTTGGGATTATTGACGAGTTTGCCGACCTGATGATGGCTTCAAGTTCCGACTTAGAGACGCCCATTGCCCGCATTGCGCAGATGGCGCGCGCAGTGGGGATCCACCTAATCTTAGCAACGCAGCGCCCCTCAAGAGAGGTGATCACCGGCCTTATTAAAGCAAACTTCCCCAGTCGGATTGCCTTTAAGGTGGCAAGCCGGGTCAATAGCCAGATTATCCTCGATGAAAATGGCGCTGAAAACCTCCTCGGCAATGGAGATCTCCTCTTCCTTCCTCCAGGTTCCCATAACCTGACACGCGCACAGGGAGTCTTTGTCCGCGATGAAGATATCAACCAGGTGATCGAGCATATCGAGCGGCAGCTAGGCCCTCAATATCTGATCAAGTCGTTTGATCAGATGGCCTCTGCAGATCTTGGTGGGGTAGGGGCTGGCGAAGGTAAAGATGATCTCTATTCCCAAGCCTATCAGATCATTACGGAAACGGGGACTGCATCGACCACTTTCCTCCAGCGCAAGCTGAAGATCGGTTATGCACGCGCTGCATCTCTCATGGACGAGCTAGAGAGCAATGGCATCATTGGCTCGCCTGATGGGAGTCGCCGCCGCGTCCTCCTCAAAAAGGACTAGAAAAGCGCGCAGTTCACAATAAAAACTCCGTCCAATCAACGATTGCATCAAAATAGTCTTCTTCCACAACATTTTGTCTAACCCCACCAACATGAATCAGCACAGGTCGAACTGAAATGAGCTTAGGTAAGAATAGGTTTTCGACTTTTTTTCTGACATCTTCAATCACTTGTACGCCGATCGGATTCTTAGAAAATTTGATCTCGCAAAGATAAAGAGTATTTTTCGTTTGGATTAGGTAGTCAATTTGACATCCTTTCCTCCGTTCGGTTTTTGTCTGAAAAAAGGGTCCATCATAAAGACACTCTTCAGGAGAAATGGATAGTCGCTCCATAAGATCATGCCGATTATGAACAACAAGGTTCTCAAACTGAAGCCCCATAATTGACTCCCAACTAGTGCTGCCATAAAGAGAGCCCTCCTTAAAGTTCCCTCTTAAAATTTGCTCTTTATTTGGAAGAATATACTTAAGATAGAATCTTAAGTAGTTGTCTCTTAATCGATACTTTCTTAGCTTGCTTGTTTCACGCGTCTTAATATCCCAGGTAAAATCGGCTGACAAAAACCCTGCTTCTTTTAGGTCTGTCAGATATTCTGAGACAATTCTTCCATTACTTCGATTTGTTCTTCTACAGATCTCTGCCTGGTCCAAAGAAGGTGTAGTTGATAGGGCTTCTACAATATCTTTGTAGATGGAGCTCCTCTTGGAAAATAAATCGTGAAAAATCCGGTCAAACTCGTTAAACAAAAAAACCGACTCAGAAAAACAAAGCTGTTTGATGTTCTCCTCTGCAGTCTGCTTTGGATCGATCAGACTAAGGTACTTTGGAACCCCTCCTGTAACGCTAAGAATTTTTAGCTTCTCAAGTGGGGAGATTGAGTCTTTTCTTTTGCCCCAAAAATCTGAGCATTCCTTGATTGAAAGCTCATCTAATGTGAGGGTAAGATCTACGCGCCCTAAAAACCCCGTATTTTTAAGGATATTTTTGTTGATCCAATTAGAGATAGAGCTTGCAACAATCAAAACTAAATTAGGGTTGGACTCAAAATATTGATCCCAAGCAACTTTTAGTTTTCCCAGAAATAATGGATCCTTTGAGCCCATCCAAGAGATTTCATCTAGCACAATAAGAATGGTCCCCTTCTCAGCTTCTTTACCAAGTGCCCAAAAGAGATTCCCCCAATCATCTGCTACCAGTTCTGGAAACCCTTGCTTTTTCATTTGACGCGCAAATTCTTCTTTCTGAGAGGTACTGGTTGTCTCGTCTGTTGGTGGGAGGCCTGTAAATGAAAATTTACGCTTAAATTTCTTGGAGAGTTCCCGAATCAGCCGACTTTTCCCTATGCGGCGACGCCCTTTTATAACGATAAAACTTGCAAAGTTACGGTTCATTTGCCCTTGAAGAAGCTTGAGTTCTTCTTTTCTTCCAATAAACATTTGCTAGACTCCTTGTACCATTAAAATGACATTTGTTGATTTAATGGTACGTTTTCTCGATTTTTTTCGCACCACTAAAATGACATTTGTTGATTTAATGGTGCATTTTGTTTGACTATATCGCACCATCAAATCGTCATTTGTTATTTTAGTGGTACGAGATGTTTTTCAAATCATTTACATTAAGCTATTTAAAAAATGTAAATTTCAAAAAATCTTCTTTGAAGCCCTTAGCCCTAGATTTCTTGTATTTTAACTCCCTTCTTGTAAGATGCGGGGTATGAAGAAGAAACCGAAAATTCTCATCGCCGACCCTTCCACGGCTCTTATTGATGGGATTTTAACCGCTAAAGAAGCGGAAAACTATGAGTTTGCCACTGCAAAGACAGGACCGGCAGTTCTTAGAAAAATCCAAGAATTCGAGCCCGACCTTCTCATCATCGACCTCATGATGCCCCACATCCACGCCATTGAGGTGATGAAAACGATCAAAACCAACGCCCGCTTCTCCAAGATGGGGGTCATTGTCTCCTCCTACCATGTGATGGTGCAGAATTACCATGCCGCCATTGACGAGGGGGCCGACTACTTTTTGACGAAGCCCTTCGAGATGGAAGAATTTTTCAAGTTGGTTAAGACCTTTTTTGAAGGGAAGCTCAAGCCCAAACCTTTCTGCTTAAAGAGCGGCGCTGAAATCATCCAAAACCACTGCTACCATCCGATCCCTTCGACACTCACCTCCTACTTGCGCTTTTGGGGAACGCGCGGTTCTAATCCAGTAGCAGGAGCAGAATATGTCCGCTATGGAGGGAACACCTCGTGCTTAGAGGTGCGGCATGGGGACGATTTGATCATCATCGATGCGGGAACGGGGATCCGGCAGTTGGGCGACTTGATCGGTTTGGAAGATCACCAGACGGTTCATTTGTTTTTATCCCACACCCACTGGGACCATATCACGGGCTTCCCCTTCTTTAGTCCCCTCTACAAGAAAAACTGTGATGTGGTGATCTGGGCACCGGTCGGCTTTGAAAAGAGTACAAAAGAGCTCTTTACCAGCATGCTCGCCTATGCCTACTTCCCGGTGCGCCTCGATGAGATGAAGGCCAAGGTCACTTTTAAAGAGTTGCGGGATGACACCCCTGTGTCGATCGGGAGCCTCATTGTTGACTGCCACTTCACCAACCACCCCGGCCCCACCGTCGGCTTTAAAATTAAAGCCCCCAACAAAACGGTGGGCTACATCACCGATAATGAAGTTCTTTTAGGCTACAATGGTCACCCCAATGAGATCCACCGGAAACATCCCCTCCTTGAGCCCCATCTGGGACTCATCGACTTCTTGAAGGAGTGTGATCTCTTAATCCATGAGGCGCAATACTTCCCCGAAGAGTACTACCGCAAAGTGGGATGGGGACACTCTTCGATCCCAAACGCCACGGTTCTTCTTAAATATACCGGCTGTAAGGAGTGGCTCGTTACCCATCACGACCCGAACCATAAGGACAGCGATCTGCAGATCAAGCTGCAGCTCCATAACGACATCCTCCAAGAGTGCAATCTCGATATCAAGATTGACATTGCTTATGATGGCCTAATGATTCCTCTATGAGGTGGCTGATCTTCTCCTGGTAAGCAATGGAGAGGGAGAGCTCTCTCTCAACTTTTTCCCGCACCTTTTTAAGGGCCAGCTCGGGGTTATTACACTCGCTGGAAAGGTGAGCCAAGTAAACATGTTTCAGGCCTGGGTGGTCGATCTCTTGAAGAAGCTCGGCGCACGCATCGTTGGAAAGGTGTCCTTGCCGCCCGAGCACCCGCTGCTTGTAGACCGGAGGGCGGTTACATGCATAGACCATCGAAGGCTCATGGTTTGCCTCTAGGTACAGATAATCACACTCGACAAGGCGAGCCTTCACAAGGGTTGTGACAAAACCAAGGTCGGCGCAGATCCCAAACTTGGTCCCCTCCATCTCAATCGTAAAGGCAACGGGATCGAGGGTGTCATGCTGGATGCTAAAGGGGTGGATCTCCATCCCCCCATATTCAAAAGACTCCCCTGTCGAAAAGATTTTGAAACGGGGACGGCTTTTCATCTCCTTCAAGGTCGCTTTGGCCGTTTCACTATTGGCAAAGATGGGTATGTCTAACTTCTGCGCCGTTCTTTCCACTCCCCGAATATGGTCCCCATGCTCATGGGTGACCAAGATGGCATCTATCTCCCCCATATCGACATCGATCTCCCCAAGTTTTTCACTAAGTGCTTTAAAGCTGATTCCCACATCGATGAGCAGTTGCGTCTCACCATTACTAATGTAAAGGGAGTTTCCTTTGGAGCCAGATGCAAGGGGACAAAATCGTTTCATATGGAAAGTTTTAGCACGACTTGCAAATTCTTTCTACAAAAAGATCAACACCTTAGCCAAAAACGTTGCAACTAATATTGACACAATTAATTGCATTTAATTATAGGTGGAGAATTAATAGGAAAGCAGATGACCCGACAAAAAATATTAAGTGAAATCGATCTGACACTCGATCAATTGATCAAAAATGCTGCAGCACTCCAAAAAGTGAAAAATGATCCCTCGTGCGAAACGGAAACAGAAGCGCTTCTTGACATCCTCCTCTCCCTAAAGGAAGAGGATTCCCAGGTTGTCTAAATACACCCTAGGAGCAGGCTCTTATCGCTAATCCCTGCTGGTTCCTGCT
>NZ_JAAEJV010000050.1 GCF_015356785.1 Candidatus Neptunochlamydia vexilliferae
CTTTAGCTTGAAGAGCAATTGCATTACAGCCTCGGCTGAAACACTTTTGCGTTTCCAAAAGGGTCTCAAAATCTTTATCAGAAAGGGTCAACTTAAGAGAAATGGTTCGTTTCATACAAGCTATTTTAAACCATGGCTACAAATTAAACAATCTAAAAAGGAGCGATGCTTCCTCCCCTCCCTAAAGGAAGGGGTATCCGCATCGATATTTTGATGAAGGAGACAAAGTCTAACTGGGCCTGTGTTGCAGACACCCTCATGCAGGAGGTCCCCGATATATCTCTAGGCCCAAAAACCTCTGAATGTTTCTATAAAACCCCTGAGCAACTTCTTGACCTGCTATCTTATTACAAGTTTGCGGCTAAACTTATTGGCAAGGACAAACGGATTCTTGATCTGAGCTGTGGGGAAGGACTAGGAACATTCTTAGTCGGTAAAGAGTGTGGGTTTTCGAAAGGAGTTGACTCTGATCAAGAAGCAATCACCCAAGCACAATCTAACTTTAAAGAGCCTTTTGTTGCATTTCAAACAATAGATTCCTTGAGCGAAGAAAAATGGGATGCAACCATTTGCCTTGACTCAGATAAAGCCCTAGAGTCCCTACCAAATATGGCAGACATACTTCTTCCTGAAGGGCTTACCATTATTGGTTCTCCGAATACAGCAGACCAAACCCACAAAGAGCTAGAAGGAGAGGTAAAAAAGTATTTCGAATGTGTCTTTACGTTCTCTACTTCTGACGAGCTTATTAACGCTGGTTACTCCCCTTTTGCTCAATATATTATAGTACTGGGGTGTAAGAAAAAATCATGAAATCCTGTGCAGCAGTTCTCGTAAAGTGTGGGGCCCCTCTTGAAATGATGGATCTTGAAATCCCCACGCTTCAAGAAGGGCAAGTCCTTGTTCAGGTGAAGTATAGTGGCATTTGCCGCTCTCAACTGAATGAAATTAAAGGGCTCAAGGGGCCTGACCATTATCTTCCTCATACGCTAGGTCATGAGGGATCAGGCATTGTTGTCGATCTAGGACCGGGAGTTACAAAAGTAAAAAAAGATCAGCCTGTCATCTTAACCTGGATCAAGGGAGAAGGAATCGATGCGAAAGGGACGGTCTACACTTCAGGAGATCTAAAGGTCAACTCGGGACCGATTAGCACGTTCCTTGAGTATGCGGTCATTGCTGAAAATCGGTTAATCCCCATTGGATCTGAAATCCCTCTCAAAGAAGCCTCTTTATTTGGCTGCGCCATTCCTACAGGGGCAGGGATTGTCCACAACGAGCTGGATATAAAGCCCAATAGTACAGTCGCAATTTTCGGACTAGGTGGGATTGGACTCAGCTCCCTTCTTGCCGCAAGTGCTAAAGGAGCCAAGCAGATTATCGCCATCGACTTAGAGCCTGCTAAGCTCAAGCTTGCACAAGAGCTTGGAGCAACAGATACCCTCCTCTTTAATGGAGACACCCTGAATAATATCCAAACCCTAACCGAAGGGAAAGGGGTCGATTTTGCTGTTGAAGCCGTTGGTAAAAAGGGAGTCATGGAACTAGCATTCCAATCGGTTAAAGATCAGACTGGCCTCTGTGTTCTTGCTGGAAATGTTCCGAAAGATACCAAAATCGAATGTGATCCTTTCAATTTTATTAAAGGAAAGCGACTGATCGGCACTTGGGGAGGACGTGTAAAGCCAGACCGGGATATTCCTTACTTCTTGAAGTCCTTTTTTCCTGGGAACCACCCCCTTGCAAAGTTGATTTCCCATGAATCAACACTGGATGACATCAACACTCTTGTCGACCTACTCGACCAAGGAAAGACCGCACGCACCCTCGTTAGGTTTTAGTTATGACACTTTCTGTCATCATGCCTAACTATAATCACGCAAAGTACCTTTCGGAGTCTTTAGGAGCTATCACCTCTCAATCTTGCTGTGCAACGGAAATCTTATTCATCGATGATGCTTCAACCGATAATAGCATAGAAGTCATTAAGCACTTTCCTCAAATCACCTTACTGCAAAACCCCAAGAACCTCGGTCCTATTGAAACAATGAACCGAGGAATTCAAGAGTCAAATTCTGAGTATATCGCATTTTGTTCTGCCGATGATATTATTCTTCCCGGATTTTTTGAAAAAGCGATCACATTCCTTAACAATCATCCTGAAATTGGTCTGTGTTCGGGAAAAACCTGCCATTTTAAAAATACCGCATCGGACCAGCTGATTCCTCAAAGAATGCCCCTAGGAAATAAACCTCGTAGTTTTGATGCGCAAACCCTTCCAAAAATTTTCAAGAAAACAACCTACTTTATCCATACCACTTGTGCCATTTTCCGACGCAAGCACCTTCTCGAATTTGGTGGGCTTAATCCAAAACTTCTGAGCCTGAGTGATTGGTATCTCAATTGCCAAATTGCGCTCAAGTATGGTGCTGCTTATCTCCCCCATTACTTTGCTGCTTTCCGCCTCCATGATGAGTCCTACTCAAAAAAACTAAAAGCTTCTCCAAAGCAAGAAGAGATGTTTCACGCTTTGATGGAAGAAATCAAAGAGACAGGCCCCGAGTGGGAAAAGCTCGTTAAAAAAACAGGGCTCCTTGCTCATGCCGGAGTCCGAATGGTCCTTTTCTTAGCAAAACATCCCGAATATCGTTCCTACTTCCCTCGTGCCTTCCTAAAAAAATGTCAGTTTCACTGGAGTTTTCTCCGAAAAGGAAAGATGTAAATCCCGATTTAGGGTCCGCCAAGGTATAAACGCTACAGTTTGACTCAGCGAGACGCAGCAAAATTGAGCTGAATGAGGAGCATCATTCCCAATAGGGAAGGGCGACGAAGAAGCTTAATTTGGCAAAGTCACAGCCAGTCAAATTGTAGCATTTATCCCTTGGCGGACCCTTACATCGGGTTGTCTTCAAGCATTTGGAGATCTTTATAGTAGGTCATGAGATCGCGGAAACGGGCTGCATCTTCGAAACGAAGCTCTTTGGCCGCTTGCTTCATCTCTTTTTCACATGCAGCCATACGGTCTCGAATTTCTTTGGGGTCAAGGGGCGTTGGTTTATCCTCCTTTTCCCCTTCTGCAGCCTTGTACTCGTGGAAGGCTTCGGAAAGATCTTCCGCAAGCTCTTTTCTAACCGTTTTAGGGGTAATTCCATGAGCACGGTTGTGTTCTTCCTGAATCTTCCGTCTTTCAGCAGTGATACGGAGAGTACTTTGGATCGACTGTGTCTCTTTGTCTGCATACATAATCACACGCCCTTCGCTGTTACGAGCAGCGCGACCACAGGTTTGGATGAGGGAGGTTTCACTCCGTAAGAAACCTTCCTTGTCAGCATCAAGGATGGCAACCAGGGAAACTTCAGGAATATCTAGTCCCTCCCGCAGGAGGTTAATGCCAACGAGAACATCAAACACTCCCTTACGGAGGTCCTTGATAATCTGCACCCGTTCTAAGGTGTCGATGTCAGAGTGAAGATATTTGGCTTTGACCCCGATTTCCTTAAGATACTTAGAGAGGTCTTCAGAGAGTTTTTTGGTGAGGGTGGTGACAAGAACCCGCCCCCCTTTTTCGGTTTCGATCCGGATTTCATCGAGGCAATCGTCCACTTGGTTGGTTGCAGGACGCACTTCAATGGTGGGGTCAAGGAGACCCGTCGGGCGGATAATCTGCTGGATCACATCCCCTTGAGCTTCGTTGATCTCCCAGGGGCTAGGGGTGGCAGACACATAGACCACTTGGTGGATATGATTATAAAACTCTTCGAACTTGAGGGGTCGGTTATCGTAGGCGGAGGGGAGACGAAAACCAAAGTCGATCAGCGCCTTTTTTCGCGCACGGTCTCCATTATACATGGCGCGGACTTGGGGAAGGGTTTGGTGAGACTCATCGATAAAGAGGAGGAAGTCGCTGGGGAAATAGTCGAGAAGGCATGAGGGAGGCTCTCCAGGGTTACGGGCGGAAAAATGGCGGGAGTAGTTTTCTACCCCTTTGCAGTAACCGATTTCTTTGATCATTTCGAGGTCGTAACGGGTCCGTTGCTCGATCCGTTGCTGCTCGACAAGGAGGTTTTCATTGGAAAAGTGGGTGGAACGCTCTTTGAGCTCTGCTTTAATGGTTTCCATAGCGGTGAGCCGTGCTTCTTCGGGGGTGACGTGGTGAGAGCCCGGGTAGATCGAAAGTCCCTTCACCCTCCGTTTGACTTTTCCCGTCAGGGGATCGATTTCGCTGATCCGTTCGAGCTCGTCACCAAAAAACTCGATCCGGTAACCCAGGTCATCTTCGTAGGCGGGGACGATTTCTAAGATATCGCCGCGAACGCGGAAGTGGGAGCGGGTGAGCTCATAATCGTTGCGGGTATATTGAAGTTCGATCAGGTGAAGGAGGACTTCATCGCGCCGGTAGGACTCCCCTACATTAAGAGAGAGTTTCATCTCACGGAAGTATTCGGGCATTCCCAAGCCATAGATACAGGAAACGGAAGAGACAATAATCACATCATCCCGTTCAAGGAGGGAGCAGGTTGCCCGGAGGCGGAGTTTTTCAATGCGGTCGTTAATGGAAAGATCTTTTTCGATGTAGGTGTCGGTCCGGGCGATGTAGGCTTCGGGTTGGTAGTAGTCGTAGTAGGAAACAAAGTACTCAACGGCGTTATTGGGAAAAAGGGTCTTAAACTCTTGGTAAAGCTGGGCAGCAAGGGTTTTGTTATGGGCTAGGATAAGGGAAGGCTTTCCCGTATTTGCAATGACGTTGGCCATCGTAAAGGTTTTCCCCGATCCGGTAATCCCAAGAAGCACTTGGGACCGTTTTCCTAGCTTTACACCTTCGGTTAAGCGGTCAATCGCTTCGGGTTGATCCCCTTGAGGCTGAAACTCCGACTCTAATTGAAACATACAAACTCACACACAATGATAAACAAAGCAAAAAGGATCGCAAAGGTTAAAACACATCTTCCCCAAAAGGTGGAGTAAAACTTGGGCGACTTAAGCCTCCAAGCCATCATTGCAGGGAGGAAAATCAGAAGGATGGCAACAAAGACTCCAGCATATTCGAGAGCAACGATAAATCCCCGCTGATAAGTGAGGACAAAAATAAGGGGAGGGACAAAAGTCAGAAGACAAGCAAGGAGTTTTCCTCCCCAACTTTTTTTAATCTTCAGTCCATCGGTTAAAAAATCAGAAAGGCTCAAGGTCACTCCTAAAAAGGAGGTGACAATCGCAAAGAAGGAAAAGAACCGGGCCCCGATAGCCACCGCTTTGCTTTTTACAATCTGGGTTAAAGGGACCGTTGCTGCTTCTCCCCCTGCCCACGCTTTCCTTAGGTCTTCTAAAGGAACCGCTCCTAGGACCATTACCTGCCATAAGAGATAGATAATGAGGGGAAGAAGACTCCCCACAATAAGGGTGACGCGGAGGTGTTTCCGATCATGGTTCATGTAGGTCGTCAAGCTAGGGATGATGATGTGGTAGCCAAAAGAAGTGACTACAACAGGAAAGACCATCCAGATGGGCTTCCAGTTCATCTCCATCAAAAAATGTCCTTCGATATGCTCAGGCAAAAATCCAACGAGTAAAAAATAGGAGATAACGAGGCCGAACATCAGTATCCGATTAATGACATCGACACCCAGTGTTCCTAAGTAGACAAAAAAGCCAAAGAGGGCGGGCAAACAAAAGGGGCCAAGCCAAGAGGGAAGGGTATAACCTGCCACGGACTGGATCGCTGCAGTAAAGAGAGGAGCGCTTGCTGCAATGTAAGCAGCGGTAAGGGAGTAGAGAAGGAGGAGGTAAACCACCCAGCTGAGCCCTTTTCCCCATCCTCCAAGTGTTTTTCCCACAATGGAGATGAGGTTCACCTCTCCTTTCACAGCAAAATTGGCATCGAGAAAGAAAAAAGCGGAGAGGAGCATGACAAACCAGCATATAAAGAAGATGACAACCGAAGGAAAAAAACCAACAAAGGAGGACATGACGGGAAGGGCAAGCATCCCTGCTCCGATGGTGGTTCCAGCAACGAGGAGGATCCCTCCTATAAAATGGTTAAGTCTCATGGTTTAGGGAATAGGTTGAAGTTAAGCATCGTGGTGGCCTCGTCGAAAAAAATGAAGGTGGCGATGAGGAGGAGGGCAATCAGGAGAAGGCGACCACCAGGGACCCGGTCGGGAAGGAGGTTTTTCTTTTGGTATCGCCCAATCCAGGCCATCAAAACAGGGAAAATTCCAAAAAGGACAACAGCGCAGATACCACCGGCAAAGTTAATCGCCTGGAAAAAGATTTCGGGATAGAGAATCGAAAGGATAAGAGGGGGAATAAGAGCAAGGAGGCACATCCCAATGTTTTCACGGTGGGTATGTTTGATCTTAAAGCCATCGCTTAAAAAGTTAGTGAGGCTCAGCGCCTGGGCTAAAAAGGAGGTTAGGATCGCAAAAAAGGCAAGACTTTGAACAGAGTAGCCAATGAGCGTAGAGCCAAGATAGGTACGGATCGCTTGCGCCGCATCGATGTCGATTTTATAGCTGTGAAGAATGTCGGTATAAGGAAGGATTCCTAGAGTGACAACTTCCCAGATGAGGTAAATAGCAAAGGTAAAAAGCGACCCAGCATAGATCGTTTTCCGAACACGAACCCGATCACCACCCATATATTTCATTAGAACAGGGATCATATTATGGAACCCGAAGGAGATGATTAGGATCGGAAAGGTGAAAAGGGCATATTTGGGCTGCCAATGTATCAAAAGGCGCGGTGCGATATATTGAGCGCCTAGCATTACAAGAAGGACAAAGGAAAGAATTTTTCCAATCATCAAATAGCGATTCAGGTGGTCGACCGGTTTTGCACCTAAGTAAACCATCCACCCAAACACAATCACAAAAAAGAGCGAGCCTGTCCAATTCGATAGGGGTAAGTGAAAGGTCCGGTCTACAAAGAGAGAGGTGTGGTTGCCGCTGAGTGACATGTAGGCAACAAGAAGCGCATAAAAGAGGAAAAGATAAAGGAGCCAGCAAAGCACTTTTCCGATGGGGCCGAGGGTATGCTCAACCATCGAAATCAGGTTCACTGGTTTATTAAACCACCCTTGGATCTCTACCATGAGAAGGGCGGTTGTTAACATAAAAAGCCAGGCGATGAAAAACATGATCGAAGAGGGAAAGAAACCAGGAATTCCCGTCAAAATGGGGAGGCCTAGCATGCCGGCCCCGATGCAGCTCCCCGTAATTAAGAGGGTCCCACCAAAAACACTTCCAGGTTTTCGGGTCATCGTTTCATTTTCCCTGCAGTTCGGATTTCCTGCCCTAAGCGGCCCATCTCATACCCTTCATAGTCGACAAACTTGAAGAATCGCTCAAACTCAGGGAAAGTATGGGAAACCTGTTTCGCCATTTCTTGCGCCACATAGCGGTACATCGGGTGACCCGCAGGTGACGAGCGCAGCTCACACATCCACTGAAGGGCCCGAAGGTTGATGTGGAAGTACCAATGGATGTTGTAGGCCATGGGAACCACATATTGCGCTTCTTCAGGAAGCTCTCTTGCAATTTCGTCGTAAACCTCTTTAGCCTGATCGATCGCTTCACAATAAGCCCCTTCCATTTCGGTGCCGAGGATTTCTTTGGGAACATAATACCCAAGGTTGCACGTAAGAAGTTGTCTTTCCTGAGTGAGGGTCCGGTGGCGCTGTAAGTCACGGTAAATCCCATAATCGGCAACGATTTCAAAGGTAAATTCGGCATGTTCAAGAGCTCGAGGTGACTTGTGCCGTCTATTTTGCCGGAAGGCTGATGCTGCCTCTAAAATCCGCCCCCGATCTTCTGCGGGAAGTCTGCAGCACATCTCCTGAAGCTCCATTAACCCACAGTCTGACTGGCTAAAGAGAAGAGCAGCCGCAACTTTATGAGGGCTTTCCTTATCGAAATTAACCAGGCGAACCATCGGTTGCGTTAGAGGCTTTACCGATGCCGTGTACTGCTGCTTCATCAGGTTCAGCTCGGCATCTACCTTTTCGGTAAATGTTGCGTAGGTATTTTGATGTTTATGGCTTAAATCTGCACGGCGCACAAAAGAAGGGATCACTTTAGATAGTTCTTGGTGAGAAGTACGCGCAATCTCTTGAAGCTCATTTAAGCTATGGCAGTTGAGTTTTTGAACAAGACCTTCAAAGAAGCGGCCATTTCCATAAACCCCCATGTTGGTTAGTGCACTTGCGGGAAGGAGGCCTCGCAAACAATCGAGAACTTTAGCGCGAAGGGCTGCTGTATAGGCGACCTTAGGAGTGTCTGGCTCTTTCGGGAAACTTTGCTCCATCTTCTCCGTCAAAGGAGGAATAAGCTTTCCGTACGTTTCAAAAAGATGGTTACAGGCTTGGATGTAACGGTCGCGATAGGCTGACGTCATAAGGATCGGCTCTCGATAGAAGAGGTACTCCCCTTCATACTTTTGATCGAAGTAGATGTAGCGCGTTGATTTCTCTAAAGGAGATCCCCCAATACGGGAATCTTCAATGACTTTGGCTGCGATCATCGACACATTTTCAATGGCGAGGTGGGCACCCCCAAGTTCTCCAATCGAATCATCTCCATAACCATCCAGAATTCGGTCATAAAAGTTTTGCGCCTTCTTAATGGCGATACTTTGGTCTTCGTGCTCTCCTTCTTCCGTTTCCTCTGTCTGTCCCGAAATCGATGCAAACGAAGTCTCTTCATTTTGGATAAACTCTTTGAGTAAAAGAGAGCGCAGTCCCAAACTTGATCGGGAGTATCTGGAGAAAAGCGCCCCTTTGATCACCTCGGGCAAATTTCTAAGACAAAAGATATGGCGAGAGGTATTCGTCACATATCGTTTAATCACCTTCAGTTGCGATTCAGTAAATTGTTCGTAGTCATTCAGCATGGACTTGCTCCTTGTTCGTCTAAGAAGTGTACCGTTTTCTCTCTTTTCAAACAATTGCTGATCGCATAAAGTCTTAAAATATGTTGTTAATGCAAACGAAACGACCTAGGCGGAATCGGAAATCACCCGCAGTTCGCTCCCTTGTTCAGGAAACCACTTTGAACGCAAGTGACCTGATTGCCCCCTTCTTTATTATGGAGGGGACCCAAAAAAGAGACTCCATTGAAGCCCTGCCAGGAATCGATCGCCTCTCGATCGATCTCCTTGTTAAGGAAGCCGAACCCCTCCATGCCCAAGGGGTTCCCGCCATTGCCCTCTTCCCCGTCATCGATCCTTCCTTAAAAGATCACGAAGGAAGTGAAGCATGGAACCCTAACTCCTTAGTCGTACGCGCCATCGAATGCTTAAAAAAAGAAATTCCATCTCTCTGCATCATCAGCGACATCGCTCTCGACCCCTTCACCTCCCACGGCCACGATGGAATCGTTAACGATCGGGGAGATATTCTTAACGATGCCACAGTCGATGCCCTTGTCAAACAGGCAACCTCCTACGCCCAAGCAGGATGTGACATCGTTGCCCCCAGCGACATGATGGATGGGCGCATCGGAGCCATCCGAAAAACACTTGATAATCAGGGACTTGATCAAACCTCGATTCTCTCATATACCGTAAAGTATGCCTCGTCTTTTTATGGTCCTTTTCGAAATGCCCTAAAAACTTCTTTGACCTTTGGAGATAAAAAAACCTACCAAATGGATCCTTCCAACCGCCGTGAAGCGGTACGGGAACTCCTTCTAGATGAAGAAGAAGGGGCTGATATGGTGATGGTAAAGCCAGCCCTCCCTTATCTAGATGTCATTGTAAAGCTCAAAGAAAAAACATCTCTCCCCGTTGGCGCTTACCAAGTTAGCGGAGAGTATGCGATGATCATGGCGGCCCATGAAAAAGGATATCTCGATGCCCAATCGACTCTTTTCGAGTCCCTTACCTCTATCAAACGGGCAGGCGCCGACTTCATTTTTACTTATGCTGCCTCCCAAATCTTAGGTTTACTAAATTAAAAATATGTGTCAGCATTAAGTGCCGACTTCATTTTTACTTATGCTGCCTCCCAAATCTTAGGTTTACTAAATTAAAAATATGTGTCAGCATTAAGTAAGGGATAGATGAAAATGGTGCGTGCTCATCAGCATGTACCGCAAAGGGGGAAAGCCATGATTGAAAATGGAAAGCAAGTGGCGATTGAGTATAGTGTCTTTGCAGACGACAATACTCCGATCGACAGCAACGTGGGGAAGGATCCCCTAATTTTTCTTTTTGGGTCACAACAAATCTTACCAGCTCTAGAAGAAGCACTTCGAGGGCTTGAAGTGGGTGATTCGAAGCAAGTGACTCTGGCTCCAGAGCATGCATACGGGGATATAAACCCACACGCTTATAAGAAGGTTGATGCAAAGCTGATCCCTGAGGATCTCCGCTTTGAGGGAGCTCTTCTTGTCGTTGCTGATGAGCAGTTTGGAGAGATGCTTATCCGGGTTGACAGCTTAGGTGGAGGGCAGGTGGTGCTTGACCTCAACCATCCCCTTGCAGGAAAAACGCTTAACTTCGATGTGAAGGTACTCGATATTTCCTAGTGCTCTGTCAACCCTAAAATTGAGGATAGATTGGTTGAGATTTTTTCGGCTGGCAAAGTGTGGAGATCGAATCTAAACTTTTATAAGTTTGTGAGATCGAACACGAAGCCAGCCGGAAAAAGATAAATCAAGATATCCCAATTCTTAGAGTTGACAGAGCGCTAATTGCGCTCTTCGCGGAGGGTAGGGTAAAGGCGCTTCCCAGTAAGCGCCCGCACCCCCTGGTCACGGAGCCAGACCGATAGGGCATAAGGAACCATCGTCCGGCTACTCTTTTTCATGAAGAAATCCAAGGGAATTTCGAAAGCAATTCCCTTATCTCTATAGCGACTCCCATTGACAGTGTCGTGGGCATTCATCAACGTATACCAAACGCCAAAACGGAAACCACTTGAAAACCAGCGGGATACCTCAAAGCGAGCCCCTACATCACGAGCCAAAAACTTTCCGATGCTTGCCTTCAAGTCGATGTAAAGCGGCTTTACATTGTAATAGAGATCGAGGAAGTATTGGTAGCCGATAAAGTGGACAAATTCGGGTGTAAAACCATCAAATTTTCGGATTTTTGTTGTAAACCCTAGACCATAAAACTTCCGTTTTAAGACCCCCGCCCCTGCAAATCCAACGGCCCAGTTTGACCCAACAGGGTAGTAGAGGAGTTCGGCAGCAACCCCTCCGTAGGCAGGTTCGAAGTATCCGGTGGAAACCCGTCCATACCACCCTTTGCTGAGATAAAAACCCCGTTGAATGTAGGCCTCTTCAAGGGCAACCGAATTGGTTTGAAAGTATTTGATACTATCGGAGCGAACATTAAGGAGTTGGGAAGGGTTGAGCTTATCCCTATCTCCCACATCGGACATGCTCGACTTCACATTGTAGGCCGCTTGAATTTTATAATAGAACTGATCGAAGAGGTATCCTTCTGGTCCCGCAACCACCCCTGCGCTATACTTAAACTTTCCGGTTGCACTTCCAAAAAAGGTGAGAAGGCGGGGACGGACGGTGAAGGTCCAGATGGCTTTACTGCGGTGATAAAGCAAACTCCCCTCATAAGGGTTAGGGGGCGAGGTCGGTTCTCGCATGGGGGTTAAGGTTTGGAATTCAAAATCGCCCACCGTCCCTTCTCTTAAGCGGGCAAGATCAACTTCTCGAAAGAAATATTCGTGCGTAGAAATTCCGTTGGCTTCGATGACAACGGTAACCGACTCGATGTTTGAAGGAAGAAGGGCTGCCAAAACATGATCGATCCGCTCTTTTAATTCTCTTTCCTCCCGGTAGCGGATGTTCATGATCTTCATCCAAAGAGAATTTTTCGTTAAGTAGATGCGATACAAGTTCAGCCCTTGCTCGGAAAATGCCACGGCAAGTTCTTGCGCAAGTTCCCGTTCACTACGCAAATAACCGAGGGGCTCTGTATCAATCGGCGCCTGGTAGATCGGAGGATCATCAATCTTCGGAAAAAATCCTTTGGTATCTCCTAAGTTGTAATTGAGGGAAGCGGAAGCGGCAATTTTTTCCCCTCGCAGTGAGCTAACATTGATCTGAAAAACATCAAAAAGGGAGGTGGAAAGCCCTATATTTAAACGAGACTTCACCCTTCTTGCATCGGGATGTTCGAAAGCATGATATTCATAATCGGTCGCATCCCACTCAGCAAGGAGAGTAAGTCGATTGATCCCAGGAATCTTACTTTTTCGAAATGGGGTCCATGCCGCTCCACCGAAAAATCCTTTGATCCGTCCTTTTCCCCATCCCACGGTTGCTTCAAAGTTGTAATCCAAAAACTCCTTTGTTGCAACGACATAAAAGGCATGAAACCGTTTCGTTCCATAAAAATCTTCCCAACCCACAGAGATTTCAGGAAAGTGAGGAAACCCATCTGATTTTTGGAGAACGCCTAGCTTTACATTAGCCCCTCGATCTGTAAAGTCACCAAAACCCATATCCCCCATCACCGGGTCGGGAATCCCCATATAAGTCGTATAGTTGATGCCAAACTCTAAACGCTCTAAAGCTTGAATCGTCGCTGCATAGTTGCGATAGGGAGGAACATAGGCAAATCCAATCGCTGCCGTTCCAACCGTGTTCATCCGGGCGGAAGGCATCAAGAAGTAGCCTCCCATAAGGGAATAGTTATAGTGATAAGGAAGACGATCATTGATCTCTTGGTTCACTTCATTAACCAAACTTAGATCTCTAAATAGCTGAGAGACCTCCTCCTTATACCCATTTCGACTCAAGATTTCGGTTTTCCCTGCGCCAGCACCTTCAGATTTACCCCCCTCTGCATCGCCCCTATCTCCTGGATAGGGGACTGCTTCGATGGAGCTAAATCTGGAGCGCTGCCTTTGGCAAACTCCCAAATCTTGAGCCGAAATGGGTATAGCAAAAAGCGGTAAAGCCAGGAAAAAGAGAAAAAATCGCGCCTTAATAAACAAATCGTCACTTTGTGTGTCAAAAAGTAAATTAATTTCGCAATTATTTGAGAAAAAATCAAGACAAAGAAATTATTTTAATTGTAGTACTGCTCAGAATAGGCATTAAGCCCCTCTCTAACAATCTCCCCCATTTCAATTTTTGAGGGACAGATAAAAGAAGGGAGGGCAAAGTCTTCTGGCAAGACTTCTAAAAGACCTAGAGCTTCTCCTTTTTCATACTGCTCGGTGATGAGCGCTTTAACAAGAAGCATGGTTTGAATGGGAAGGGGCATCACCTTATCGTAAATGGATCCATCGACAAAGGCTCTTTCCTCTCCCCTTTGACGGGTAGAAAATTTTGGGGCTTTTTCTTTAAGAAAATACCCTTTTCCTGCTGTATATCCTTTCCGTTTTAGCTTCAAAAAGTGGAGAAACTCTCTTTTTGGTGCAGGTTCTGGAAGGGCGCAAAAAACAGTATCGTAAAAACCTAAAAAGCCTTCAGGAGAAACCGTTGTTCCATTGAGAGGATCTCCTGAAATAAGCCGAAGCCCTTCACTTTCTTTGATAAGCTTTCTAATAGGAAAGCCCCGGTTTACGCGGAAAAAACCGCGCTCATTTTCTCCGATTCCTTCGCCAGCAACGCTAATAACCCGCTCATGGTAGTATGTTTTTTGGACTATCCACATCCCTATTGTAATGATATCGGAAACGGTCAAGCTCCAAACCACTTGTTCTCGTTTTAAAATGGGATGGATTGCAGCAATATGGACCGAGGGGTTGCCAACCGGATGGGGCCCTTCAGCAGAGTGCACCTCTACATTTTTGGCATCGATAAAAGGAGCGCAGGTTGTCCCTTCTCTATGGACAAGGTGAACGGGTGCAAACTCGCTCAAGAGTTTAAGTCCAGCAGCAAAGGCTTCTTCATGCCCCTCCACCTCCAATTCTGGTGGGGGCGCAAAGGGAGCTGACTCTATGGCCTTCACAAAAATTGCTTCGGGTTTACAGTCAGGACGTGCGACTCGCATACAGGGGCGCATTCGAATATGGGAGAAAAGTTCTTCTACCTTATCAAGCTGAAACGGGGTTTGTTTTCCATCGGTCTCAATGACAATCGAGAGAATTCTTCTTTTGGCACCTCGAATAATCTCCTTCACTTTCCCCGATCCAGGAGAGAGAAAAACTTGCTCGGAACACTTTTTATTTTGGGCTAATGGTTCTCCTACCTTCACCTCTTCCCCTCCTTTTTTAAGCAAAGAAAAGGAAAGGGGTTCAAAGGGGCTGAGGTCAAGGGCAACCGTTTCAGGAAGAGGAAGTTTTTTTACCTCTCCAGAAGGATTCCCTAAAAGGGGGATGTCTAGCCCATTTTTGATCTTGATCTCCATATGTTTTCCATCATAGCGAACGTGGGAATAAAAATTCCAGCAATTCCCGCTAAAATTTTAAGCCCTTGATTGTGATTAATTTGCAGTTTTTATAAAATTTTGTTTTCGCAAACTATTAAAAGGTAAGGGCAGAAAG
>NZ_JAAEJV010000051.1 GCF_015356785.1 Candidatus Neptunochlamydia vexilliferae
CGCGGGACCTCAACGCAGCACAAAATATTTTGGCCCTCGGACTAGATGGCCTGGGAACAATCCCTAGAAGCCCTCGCCTTTAGGCGAGGGAGTAGTCACGAGAAAGAAGAAAGCTGGAATGGACGTTCTGTGCAGCATCTAGGCTCAGAAGCAGGTGTTGGGATTGTTCCGACTGCGGCAAGTGGGACTAGCGAAAGCGATGATAACTCGGATGACAGCAGTTCAGATAAAGGTGTGAGTGGCTCTGTGTCAGCAGGAGGAGGAGTGAATAGAGATGGGTCCGCCCGTGCCGATGTAGGAGTTGAGATTAAGAATGAAAGTGGAACTATTTCAGGATCTATACGCGGGGGAGTTGATCGAGATAGAGATGGGCATGTTAATGGTGGAGTAAGAGGAGACATTAAGTTTGATTTTTAGCAGATGATAAAACTTAGAAAATGGGGTGTTGCGCTTATTTTAATAAGCGCAACATCTACCCTTGTTTGGAAGGGTTTTTTTTATAAAGAAAAGCTCTATTTCGAAACTTTGCCTGTAAAGCTCACCCAATCAAACCTTCCTTGCATAGATATGAAGATTGAGGGTGAAACTTACCCGATTATGGTTGATTTGGGGTCTCGCTTCGGAATATGCATACATGATGAAGCATTAGTAAGTTTGAATAAAAGGCGGCATGGAATTGAGGTTTCAAGAAATTTTCGAGGGACAAAGTTTAAGCGTCTTAAATATATCCTTCCGAAAGTAGAGGTTGGATCTTTAGTTTTTAAAAACCCACTAGTAACAGCTCTTTCTAAAAAACAAAGAGATGCCTCTATTATCTACCTTAAAAAAGGGGTGGAAAAATCACCTCCTCAAAATATGGGAGATGTTGGAAGAAAATTTCTAAAGAATGTCAACCTCCTTTTCGACATTAAGAAATCTGTCATTATTGCAACGAATGATAGGGATAGGCTTGCTAAAGAAGGGTACGAAATGGAGTCCTTTGTCAAGATCCCCTTCAAGCAAATTTATAAGGGAATCATTTTAAAGATTAAAACAGACCTTGGTGAACTGAAGCTTGGATTGGATACAGGGACTACCTGGACCCTTCTTCGCGATTCCCTACATCCTAAGAATAAGGAAAAACAGGTTGGTTACCATGGCTTACCTGTCATGACTACTAATAAGTATATGATTAGTGGAACGGATTTTGGCCCTCAAAATCTAGCGTTTATTGAAATAACAGATAAGTTGCGTGATATTGACGGGTTTTTAGGCATGGATTTCATACAAAACCACGTCATCTACGTCGACTTTTCGAAAAAGATCCTCTATATTGAGCCGCCTAATCAAGGGGGATAGAATGCAAGAAGCGTAATTTTGTGCTTGCGTTCCAAAAGGATGGTAAGTTAAAATTTTTCATGTTTGTTTAACCCTTAACAAAGGAGTTTCGTCATGGAAATTGAAGGCCTTAGTGAAGAATATGCCGAGTATGTTAATTATGAAGAATCTAGCTGGAATGGACATAGTGTTCAGCCGTTAGGTTCAGAAGCTGGTGTTGGGATCGTTCCGACTGCGGCAAGTGGTACCAGCGAAAGTGATGATAGCTCGAATGATCATGATGCGGATAGTGATAGTTCTGGTAGCTGGAGCCGTGATGCATCGGTGAATATAGGAGTTGGTACGGATGGGAGCGCAAGGATAGACGTTGGGGTTGGAGCTACCAATGAAAGTGGGACAGTTTCAGGATCTATACACGGAGAAGTAAGCCGAGATAGAGGTGGTCGTGTGGATGGAAGAGTTGAAGCAGGAGGGGTCATTCATTGGTAAAAACCAGAAAACGGCTTTTATGGTTCGGTGTTGCACTTATTTTATTGGGTGCAACATCAACCCTTTTGTGGAAGACTTTTTTTTATAAGGAAAAAGCTTATTTTGCTATTTTGCCTGTTAAAATTACTCGAGCGAATCTCCCTTGTGTCGATGTTATGGTTGAAGGAAAAACTTATCCTGTTGTTATTGACCTTGGTTCTCGCTTTGGGTTGTACGTTAATACCGGAGTTTTAAAAAACTTCAATAAGAAGCGTTGCGGAATTGAAAAATGGAGAAACCTTCGAGGAAAAGGCTTTAAATATCCCAAATATACGCTCTCAAAATTAGAAATGGGATCTTTAATTTTTCAAAAACCTGTGGTGGTGAGCACTCCAGAAAAAGAGGGGAGTGTTTGTGTGATTTGGCAGGGAGAAAATGAAGAAAAACTGCCCTCTGAAAACATCGGGCATATAGGAAGAGAGCTCTTAAAGAATGTGAATTTGCTTTTTGATATCAAACGTTCGGTTACCATTGCGACCAATGACTGGGATGTTTTAAAAAGTGAAGGGTATGAGATGGACTCTTTTATTAAAGTTCCTTTTAGTTTAAAACGTAACGGCATGATTGTAAGAGTGGAAACAGATCTTGGTCAGTTGAAGCTTATATTAGATACAGGATCGACGTTGACACTTCTTAAGGATTCCATGCTTCCCAAAGATAAGGAGGTAAGCATTGGGTATCACGGCCTTTCAAGCATGAATTCTGGTAGGTTTGTGGTAGGAGGGGTGGATTTTGGATCTCAAGAGCTGACGTTTCTTAAAATGACAGATAAGTTGCGCGATATTGATGGTCTGCTGGGCATGGACTTTATACAAAACCACGTCATCTACGTCGACTTTTCGAAAAAGATCCTCTATATTCAGCCACCTAAAGAGTAAAATTATCAGGAAGGGTAGTCCCACTGGTGACGATGATGATCCCATCGCGGATGTAAATCCCTTCACCATCATAGGTATCGAGATTCTCGGCATTGGTTAGCTTTACATTGTTTCCAATCGTGACATTTTGGTCGATGATTGCCCGTTTAATGAGGCAGTTTTCACCAATGGCGTAGTCGCGAGTTCCATCTTTGACGTCGGTATAGGTGTGGTTTCCGAGGAGAATCGCATCTTCGATCACCGTTCCTTGTTTGACGACGGAACGGACTCCAATAATGCTGTGGGTAACTGACTTGGCTTCGAGAACAGCTCCATCACAGACCACCGAATCCTTAACGATGGTTTGGGTAAGGCGGGCTCCTGGAAGGTGGTGGTTATGAGCATAGATCGGAAGGACTTCGTTATAGAGATCAAGGCCTAAGCTGTTAGTGGTCAGGGACAGGTTTGCTTCGAAGTAGGAGGAGATCGTTCCGATGTCTTCCCAGTACCCTTGGTGGAGGAAGGCGGCTGCCTTTCCTTTTTTAAGTTGGGTGGGGATGAGGTGTTTCCCAAAGTCTTCTCGAGAATCTTCTTGGAGAAGGGAGACGAGTACCTCTTTTTTAAAGACATAGATTCCCATTGAGGCGAGGAAATAGGGAGGATTGCAGCAGTGGATGTCGTTGCAGGTCACAAACTCATCGGAAAGCTCAAACTTTTCTAAGATCGCAGGATCTTTCGGCTTCTCGTGGAAGTCAACAATATTAGAATCGTCATCGATGTTAAGAAGGCCCAGGCGAGGAGCTTGGGTTTTTCCAACAGGAAGGGCAGCGATGGTCAGGTCGGCATCTTTCTCATAAGCAAATTGGACCATGGCTTCGAGATCCATGTTGTAAAGCTGGTCTCCTGAGAGGACGAGGAAGTAGTCGATGGGAAGGCTGGTCAGGGCATCGAGGTTTTTTCTAACCGCGTCGGCGGTTCCTTCATACCAGGTTTTTCCAGAAGGGCGCTCTTCCGGACAAAGAAGGGAAAGGCTTCCTCCCTGGAAGTGGTCAAGAGGATAGGTTTCCTTAATATGTTCATTGAGCCCAGAGGAAAAGTACTGGGAGATGACAAAGATGTGATTCATATTGGAGTTGAGGGAGTTAGAGATGGGAACGTCGATCAGGCGGTACCGCCCCCCAAAGTTTACAGCGGGTTTACAACGGTGCTGCGTCAATGGGAAGAGACGGGTTCCCTGTCCTCCTGCTAAGATAATGCAGGCAACGCGGTCGGTAAGCTGAAATCTTTTTGATGGTGTCAAGTGGCAATCCCCCTTAACTTTCCTATAACCCCAGAGTGCTACTAATGTCAAATGAAGGAATTTTTGGCATGGTTCAAAATAGGGTAACAATTTTGGTCTTATGAAAGATGCGTCGGGGGCAAGCCCCCTGCTGCCCCCTTGAGCTTCAAAATGGCTCTGCAAAATCACCCCTCCTCGGGGGGCCGTGCAAAGCACTGTCCACCCCTCGTGCGGGGCGATTTTGCAGAGCCATTTTGAAGCCGCGGACAGCTCACCGCATGGCTTTTCTTCGCCTTCGGCTCCGAAGCCATGTCAGTTCGCTGGAAAGGTTCTTTCCTAGAAAACCTTGCACATCTTTCACCAAGGAACAAGCCTCTTTTTTTCCAGGTTTTTAGCCACTTACCATATTCGCTTTGCTCGACTTTCAGCTTAACAAAAAAAATCCACTGAACCGACACAGCTTCGGAGCCGAAGGCGAAGAAAAGCGACGTCGTGAAGTGTCCACATTTCGTGAAGTGTTACCTCAGCATGCTGTATTTTGAACCATGCCGAATTTTCGATTTTTCATCAGGTTTATGGGGGCAGAATGACCACATACTCCAATAGAGTAGGGGTCATTTTACCCCTCTGAACCTGGAGGAAAAGAAAAATTCAAGCAATTGACAGTAGTAACCTCAGTTTCGGGTTTATTTCACTCAGCCTCAGGGGATTTTAGCTTTCTTTTCTCCTTTGTGATCTTGGAAAGGGTAATTTAGACCCTTACCTTCGATCCAAAAGAAGAAAATTTAAGCAAAACTCCCTCTGGAGCTAAGCAAACTAAACCCGAAACTGAGGTTAGTAGCACTCTGGGGTGTAAGGAATTAGGGGGAACGGATCAAGGAGATTTTTTCCAATTTTTGATGACGATCAACATCTCATCAAGAAGAGTTTTTGAAGGCCCTTTCTTTTTTGCGATGGCAATAAAGCGCTCTCTTTCAGCTTCTTCTGTAAGGTCGGTGCAGGCAAAGATCAGATAGGTCGCAAAAAGGGGCTTTTTAAGAGTCTTCTCGTTTTCAAGGACTTCAAGCGCTCCTTTTCCGATCTCTTCATCCTCTGTAAAGCCAGTCAGAGCAATGGCTGCATACTCATTATCTTTGGAGAAGGGTTCTTGCTTGAGCCTTTGAATCAGAAAGGCTTTCGCTTTCTCCCCAAAAGAGGCTAGGGCATGGATCACTTCTTCGTCTGTAAAGAAATTATCTTGACCGAGAGCTTCGAAAAGGGGAGGAATCGCCCGCTCATCTCTAATTTTTGCCAGGCACCTTGCGGCGAAAATGGGGCTCCTTCCGTATCCTGGATAGAGAGGGTCATAAAAGGTGGAAGATGTGAGGAGATCGATCAGGGCGGGAACCATTGATTTTCCTTGGGTAACAATGGCGGCGATCTCCTTTTCGGGGACCTCTTCTTCGGAGAGGATGAGATCACTTAAGAGGAGGCTTTCCTTGGGAGTCTTTTCTTCAGCATAGACCTCCCGAAGGTCTTGATAGAGCTTTTGGGCCTTTTCGATCCCTTCCTTAGCTTCTTCGGGGAGGTAAACTTCGGAGAGGTTTTCTCCTCCCTGATGCTCAAGTTCTTTCAGCTTTTTGATCTCTTCGATCTCAAAGTCGGGCATCACCCCTACCCCTTCATGCTCATAGTACTCGAGCATTACATCAAAGCTGCTCCCAAAGTGGGCATCACGATGCATGAGGATTTCCATGTCGATGGTGTCGATCAGGTTATTCATCGGCGGCCTCACTAAATGCGCGCTCTTTAAGAAGAGAGGCGTTGTAGCTGGAACGGACAAAGGGTCCGCTGTACATATACTTGACGCCGATACTTTCCCCGTAGGTTTCGTAGGACTTAAATTGCTCAGGGGTCACAAAGGATTTGACGAGGAGCTTGTTTTTATTGGGTTGGAGATATTGTCCGATCGTAATGATGCTACACCCCACCTCATGAAGATCATCGATTGTCTCCTTCACCTCATCATCGGTTTCGCCCAGACCAACCATGATCCCCGACTTGACAAAGGGAACTTTTCCTGAGGTTTTCACCTGGCGGAGCAATTCAAGGGTCCGCTCATAGGTCGCTTTATGACGGACACGGGGAGAGAGGCGGCGGACCGTTTCAATGTTGTGGTTAAAGATTTCTGGTTTGGCATCGAGGACGATGTAAAGCGGCTTTACATCTCCAGAGAAATCGGAGGTGAGGACTTCAACGGTCGCTTCGGGGTTTTCTTCTCGAATGGCATGGATGATGTTGGCAATGTGGGTCGCTCCTTGGTCGGGAAGGTCATCGCGGGCAACCATGGTGATGACAACATGTTTTAAGCCGAGTCCTTTTACCGATGTTGCAATCTTTTTCGGCTCCTCTTCGTCGGGGGGCATTGGCGCTTTTGAAAAGTCGATATCACAAAAACCGCAGGCGCGGGTACACTTTTTTCCTAAAGCGAGGAAGGTAGCGGTTTTATTCGAGTAGCATTCAAGACGGTTGGGACATTTGGCCTCTTCGCAGACGGTGGGAAGACCTCCCAAGATGGAGTGGGTTTCGAAAAGCTCTTTCCCGCGGGGGAGTTTTCGGTGTAGCCAGGAGGGAAAGCGCCCCTTTACTTTTCCCGATTCGGGATTGTCAGGAAGGCGGCTTAGTTTTTTGGGGCGATTGTTAAAAAGCTCCTGTGTCAAGCTACTTTTTCCTCTTCGGTGGAAAATGGATCGGCGTCTCATTTGCTAGAAGAGAAGCCTCGAGCCATGCCTCCGGAATGGTCGGGTGAGCATGAATCGTATCTGTAACACACTCTAATGTGAGCTCGTTGTTAATCGCAAGGGCCATCTCAGCAATCATTGCAGAAGCTTCATGGCCGATCACTTGGGCTCCATAAATTTCCCCTGTCTGTTTGTCAGAAATGACCTGAGCAAACCCTTCGGTTTCATTGGTGGCAACCGATTTTCCCAGCGCTTGAAAGGGGAACGTTCCGATATTGATATTGAGTCCTTTTTCCTGCGCCTCTTCGGCTGTCAATCCAACCATCGCAATTTCGGGGTGAGTAAAGATCACCGCAGGAATTGCATTGTAATGGAGGTGAGCCTCCTGTCCACATGCATTAGCAGCAGCGACAATTCCCTGGTGAGAGGCAACGTGAGCAAGCATTGCGATCGCAGTGATGTCTCCAATCGCATAAATACCGGGAACATCGGTTTCCATCTTTTCGTTCACTTCGATTGCTCCCTTAGGACCCGGTTTTAGCCCTGCCTTATCAAGACCAAGCCCTTCAGAGTTCAGCCGTCTTCCAACAGAGACAACTGCCTTATCCACACTGACCGAATCGCCCCCTTTAAAGTGGACAACAAGCCCCTTTTCTGTCTTATCGATCTTTTCAACGGCGGTATTTGTTTTGATGTCGATACCCCGTTTTGTGAAGGCGGAGGTCAGGGCCTCTGAAATCGTTTTTCCTTGCGCTTGAACAATGGAAGGAAGTGCTTCGATGATTGTGACCTTGACACCAAACTCTGCAAATAAAGAGGCAAACTCACACCCAATATAGCCGCCGCCAATGATCGCCATCGACTGGGGAAGTTCGGTCAACTCTAGAGCAGAGGTGGAGTTTAAAATCCGCTCATGATCACAAGGGAAAGCAGGAATATCGATGGGCTGCGACCCTGTAGCGATGATGATTTTATCGGCCTGAATAAGGGCGTTATCTTTTCCTTTGACTTTGAGCTCTTTTGGAGATTCAAACTTTGCAAAGCCCTCAAAAATCGTAATCCCATTCGACTTTAAAAGGCCGCCTAAACTTTGCCGGATTCCGCTTACAACTTTGTCTTTCCGCGTCTTCATTTTTCCATAGTCGAAAGAGACTTTTTCGACGTTGATTCCAAAGTCTTCGGCATGTTTGATCTTGTTAAAAATCGCTGCGTTCGAAAGGAGTGCTTTTGAAGGGATACATCCAACGTTTAAGCAGGTCCCCCCCAGGTTTTCTTTTTCGATTAGGGCAACTTTTTTCCCCATTTGCGCGCCCTTAATGGCAGCGACGTAACCTCCAGGTCCTGCACCAATCACAGCAAGGTCAAATTTTTGCTTTTCAGCCATTCCAATCTCCTAACTTTATTCTCTAGATTGTAACACTGTTCTCCGAAAAAGTAAATCTTGAAAAGAGCAGTCTTTTCTACTATATTAAAAGTAAGCTAGGAAAGAGGTTTTTTTGATGAAACAGGTAGACCGGACAAAAGTTTGTTGGAATTGTGAAGCAGATGTGAGTTATGAGGCTACTTATTGCCCCTTTTGCGGAACCGATTTGTTGACCTCTTCCATTGAAACATCCAAGCAAGCTCCTAAAAAAGATGCAAAATTTTCCGATCAAACACTGCAGGAGAGTTTGGCATCGCTTTACAAGCCTCCCTACTCAGCGCGCGACCGACATGGCTTTGGTGTTCCCGACGAGCGGGAAGAGGCCCCCTTTAAAGAAGCTGCGCCTGAAAAGGAAGATCCTCTCTTTAAGCCTTATGACCAGATGGAGTTTGAAGAAGCTCCTCCCATCCAAAATGAAGAGGTTGAAGAAGAAGTTGTTTCCCGAAGAGGGACGATCCTTCCTCTCCTATTTCTTATGATTGGCGCCCATCTTTTCATGCTGGGAGCACTTCTTCTATTCTGCTCCAAAGATGGGGTGGTCACTCTCGAATGGAGTAGCCGCCTTTGGTTCGTCTATTGCCTAATTGGCTTTCCCCTTATTTACTTTGGGAGAAGGCTTCTCAAAGACGATCAAAATTCTGCTTGACTTTGCATTGTTTAGCAAGTTACAATCGACTAAAAATTAATCGGTCTTAAGCGATGTCTTTTCTTTCTTTTGGTCGTGTTTTTCCCGAAATTGCGAGTCGAGAAACGAGGTGTATCACTACCTCTGAAGAGGGTCCTGTTCCTCCTGATACCTATTACTTTCTTGATCTTTATTGTATTGACACGGAGTGTGACTGCCGAAAGGCTCATTTCGCGGTCGTAACGGAAAATTGGGAAAAGGAATATGCCCATATTCAGTTTGGCTGGGAGGAGAAGGCGTACTATGATAACCATTTTTCATTCGAGGATCACGATTTGCCTGGACCTAGTATTCCTCCTTTCACTTTCTTTCCCCATGGGGAGTATTTTGTGGAACTATTTAGGGTATTTTGTGCTAACGATCCCGATTATGTTGAGCGGTTAAAAAGGCACTGCGCTCTGATGAAGCAGGCATCCAAAGAGCAAAACCTTTTTGAGAAAATGGTTTTGGATATGGAAGAGGACTCCATAGGGAGAAATGATCCCTGCATTTGTGGGAGTGGAAAAAAGTATAAGAAGTGTTGCAAGGGTAAGGTTGGGTTGAAATGAAGGTCAGCAAAGTCGATATCGATAGAATTCTTTCGGGGGAACATACAGAATTTACGGCGGATGAAAAGAAAAATCTTCTGGAAAATAGGGAGGAGATCATCGAGTCGCTCGATGCTTTTCTTTTCCAGGAGGTTTCCGATCTTGTAGAAGAGGGGGAGTGTTCAGACCCCACGGCTCTTTACTGGGGCTTTAGGTTGGGGGTTTTTGTTCAGGCGCCATTTATGTTTGATAGGCTTCTTGAGCTTTGTTATGCCTCTACCGAAGCGATTGACGAGGCGATGGGGTGGCTCTTTTCAACTGGAGAGCTTCCCTACCTATTCGCTTATGCAGCCTCTGGTAACTGGGAAGAGATTAAGCCCTTGATTGAAGATGCAGAGCTTGATGAATATGTAAGGGCGGCTTGCTTGGATTCGATTATGTTCATGGTGGGGTTGGGAAAGGTGAGCCGCTTAGAGGTGATTCCTTATGCCAAGGAGCTTATAAAGGGGGTTTTGGAGGATGAGGACGATAGGACAGGTTTTTTTGCCGTTGCTCTTGTCAATATTTGTGAAAAGCTCTGTGCCGAGGAGTGCACTGAAGGGGTTCGGGAACTTTTTGGGTGTTTTTTAATCGATCCAACGCAGACTTCCATTGAGTACTTTCTTGAAGCTCTTGAGCAAGGAAAAGAATCTTGCATAAAAGAGTTGCAAGAAACGGTCAAACGCTACCAAATTTTAAATAACCTTAAATCGGATGAACCGAGCGAAAAGAAGTCCGATGAGACTCCTAGTCCCCCGAAAAGGGAGATGAGTAAAAAACCAGCAGCTATGGGGAGAAACGATCCCTGCCTCTGCGGGAGTGGAAAAAAATATAAAAAGTGTTGTCTAAAGCACTCTACCCCTTTCATCCCTCGTACCGACTTTGATATCTCTTTTGAACCTTTGGAGACTTGTGAAGCTTTCAATACCCTTCCTGAAAAAGAAAGGGATATTGTTAATAGCTTTCTTTTAAAGGTTAAGGCTGATCCAAAGGGTACTATTGAAGATATTCTCCATTACTTAGAAAAATATCCGAATGTTCCAAGACTGTACAACTTTCTCTTCAGTGCTTATCGTTTGTTGGATCAACCGAGGAAAGCAGCGCAGGTTCTTAAAAAAACGGTCGAACTTTTTCCCAATTATCTGTTTGGTTTGGTGGAGTATTCTCTCTATTTTTTAAGGAGGGGAGAGCTAGACCAGGCTCATGTGGCTTTAAACCATGCGATGACCCTTACCGATCTTTATCCTGATAGGAAGGTATTTCATTCTACTGAAGTGGAAGCTTTTTTTTATGCCTTAGCCCAACTCTTTATAAAGAAAGAGGAGTTTAATCATGTAAAGGGCTATTTGGATCTTTTGAAGAAGATTAACTCTGAGAGCAATCTTGCAAAAGATGTTGAAATGAAAATGGATGGGGCTTTGAGCATGCATACTATAGCAGAATCTTTTAAGGAGCTGGGCAAAAATAACTCTTAAATGTAGAGCCCCGAGCGGTGTTTGCGATTTTTTGTCTGCTTTGGGGGCATCATCTCAAAGCGGAAAAGAGCATGTCCAATCTGAAGCTTTAAATCACTTGTAAAAGTATCAAAAAGGGCAAAAGCCTCATGCTTAAACTCGAGTAGAGGATCTTTTTGTCCGACCACCCGCATGTTCACCTCGGTGCGGAGATGATCGATCGATAGAAGGTGATCTTGCCACAGCTTATCGATGTTCTTAAGAAGAAGACTGCGAATCACTTCGGATAAGACAGGGGTAGGATCAACCTCTTTGCCTGCCTCTTTTTGAATGGCTGCAATGGTGTTTGCTTCGTGGTCCATCTTTGCTTTAAAGGCAGCAGTGATTTGCTTTGCCGCTTTTTGCGCAAGCTCTTCAGAAGTATCATAGTCATTATCGAAGGCTCCATCATCAAAGGTAACGGGGAAGTGGGTCATCAGCCACTCGGCATAACCCTGAGGATCCCAATGGTCTGTCCGCGAAACGAAAAATTGTCCTGCTATTTCGGAGCAAATCTCCTCAAGGACCTCTTCGGCAAGCTCAAGGGAAGATTCTTCGCCTAGGATATCATTGCGGAAGGCATAAACCTCTTTCCGCTGCTTGTTCATCACATCGTCATATTGGAGGGTATGCTTTCGGATTGAGTAGTTCCGCTGCTCCACCCGCTTTTGAGCCGTTTCGATCGAGCGGTTCAAGACCTTTGCAGAGATCGGCTCTCCTTCAGGAGGGCGGAACCTTTGTAAGAAAGCGGTCAGTTTGGGGGAGGTAAAAAGACGCATCAATTGATCTTCAAAGGAGACATAAAACTTCGATGTTCCAGGATCTCCCTGACGGCCACACCGTCCACGAAGCTGTCTATCAATCCGACGAGATTGGTGACGGGTCGTTCCAATGACGTGGAGTCCACCTACCTCAGCAACCCCTTCGCCAAGCTTAATGTCAGTTCCCCGTCCCGCCATGTTAGTGGCGACGGTGATCGCTCCTCTTTGTCCCGCTTGGGCGATAATTTCTGCCTCTTTAGCATGATTTTTTGCGTTGAGGATCGTGTGTTTAAGCTTATTCTGTTTGAGGATGCGAGCAAGCTTTTCAGAAACCTCTACCGATTCCGTTCCGATCAAGATGGGACGTTCCTTTTCTTGTACTTCGGCGATGTCTTTAATAATCGCGTTATATTTTTCCCGCTCCGACATGTAAATTTCATCATCGGCATCTTTTCGTTGACACTTTTTATGGGTGGGGATTTCTAAGACATCGATTTTGTAGATCTCTTTAAGCTCATTCGCCTCAGTCATTGCCGTTCCGGTCATTCCAGCAAGTTTGTCATACATCCGGAAGTAGTTTTGGAGGGTAATCGTCGCGTAGGTCTGCGTCTCCTGCTGGATGGGCACCCCTTCCTTTGCCTCAATCGACTGATGGAGACCATCGGAAAAGCGACGTCCTGGCTGCGGGCGTCCCGTGTTTTCATCGATGATGACGATCTTCCGATCTTGGACGATGTAGTCGACATCTTTTTCCATGAGAAGGTGAGCGCGGAACAGTTGCCGCAAGTTATGCGAACGTTCTTTGCGCTTACTATCTTCTTCACGAAGGGCAATCTTTGCCTGCATCTTTTCTTGGTCTGAAAGGGCGGGGTTTTCATCGATCTTTGCATACTCGTGCCCCAGGTCGAGCATCAAAAAGTCATCTTCTGCTTGCTTGTTTCCCTCTGCCCAAGCACCGATTCCCTTGTCTGTTAGCTCATACTCGTTCGCCCGTTCATCGATAATGATATAAAGCTGAGCAAGCATCTCATGTCGTTCATCTTTATTCGGCTCGGCATGGAAATAGGTTTCCCACTTCTCCATTTTTGCACGGAGACTCGGGTTTTCTTTGAGTCTTTTAAGAACTTTGCTCTGTGGTGTTCCTTTGCCGACAAGCCAGAGTTTGCGGAAAGCCTCTTCCTCCTCCTTCGCCTCCTCTTTAGAAAGCTTTTTTTCCTCTTCCCCTTCTTTCAGTCGGCCGAGTTTGTCGAGTGTTTTTCGTGCATCGGTCGCAAGCTTATTACAGTGGTCGTTTTGCAAGCGGACAACGCGAGAGACCGATCCTTTGAGCTCATCGTACATCTGTCGGGACTGCGCCGAAGGTCCCGAGATGATTAAAGGGGTCCGCGCTTCATCGATCAGGATCGAGTCCACTTCATCGATGATCGAAAAATAATAACCCCGTTGACACTGCTCCTCTTTAGCATGGGCCATCGAATTATCGCGCAAGTAGTCAAACCCAAACTCTGAAGCCGTTCCATAAACAATGTCTGCTTTGTAAATCTCTTTCCGCTCGTGAGGAGGGATCTGGTTGATGAGCGCTTTAACAGTCATTCCAAGCCAACGGAAAATGCCACCGATCCATTCGCAGTCACGGTTTGCAAGATAGTCGTTTACAGTAACGAGGTGAACAGGCCGCTCTCTTAGCGCATTTAAAAAGAGGGGAAGGGATGCGGTGAGGGTTTTTCCCTCTCCCGTTTGCATCTCAGCGATCGATCCATAGTGCATCGCAATCGCGCCAATTAGCTGCACATCATAGGGGATCATGTCCCATTTTTGGTCATATCCCGAAACATGAATCTCGGTTCCCATCATCCTGCGGCAGACATTCTTGACGAGGGCATACGCTTCGGGAAGGAGGCTTTCGAGAGTCTCACCCTCTTTCAGTCGGTTCTTAAACTCAGCGACCTTTCCTTTAACCTGCTCATCAGAAAGAGATTGGTACCCCTCTTCAATCCGATTAATTTGTTTAACGATTTTTTGATAACGCTTCACCTGTCGGCTCTGCGCAGTTCCAAAGATTTTTTTGATCAAGCCAAACATATTTACCCAAGTAGTTAAGAAACTCAGTATAGCGTAAAACTCATTTTATACCCAAACAAGTTCAAGAACTGGCTGTGGCAAATTCCCAGTTCTTGAACTTGTTTGGGTATACGTGCTAATCTTATGACCGTCAACTACTCCTCCCTAAAGGAAGGAGCTTGTAGCTAGCGCAGTTGCTGCTACCATAGGCACGTTGACAGGTGCCCTTGCTGAGACAACAGACTCAGC
>NZ_JAAEJV010000052.1 GCF_015356785.1 Candidatus Neptunochlamydia vexilliferae
GAACCCTAGATTCATCTCACTGTAGAGATGGTCTCTTCTCTTTGAGAGACAACTTGTTGTGACAGCTTCTTGTCACAATGCGAAAAGGTGAACAAGGCCCATACCATCTTCATCTGCTTTGTTGCAACTTCTTGAAAGCTAATAAGCTTCCTGCGGATTTGCGCCGCGCAGCTAAAGCGCTATGGCACCAGAAATGCATGAGTTATTTTTGCCCAGCTCCTAAGGGTAGTACCGCACGGAAGGCCCCTTCCCTTTGCGGAATAGCTTTCCCTTTTTAATTAAAGCGGTCAGCCTACGTGTTGCCGTATTTCTTGAAACTCTGAGGTGCTCCACGACATCCTTAACAGACAAGCTTCCTTTTTCTTCGATGAGCCTAAGAATTGCCTCTTCATCGGAATCTTTGGCTTTCTTAGCTCGCTTAAAAGAGAATGTAACTTTTACAAAATCCCCCCCTTCTGCGTACTCAGGGGGCATAAGCCCCGCTCGTTTGCAGCTATCGAATATTAAACGAATTCCAGACCCCAGTTTTTCTACAAGGCCCATATGACGTGCAATTTTTGCGATGTGGGGGTTCCTTAGATAGGTCGTTCCATCTCCTAAAGAATCGAGATCAACCACACCGGGAAAAGCTCCAGGGTTAAAAATTTCACACCGATGGTCATAGATCGCAATTTTGACTGCTCCAGGAATCGAATACTTCCGGTGAATCAGCGCATTAATAATTGCTTCTCGGAGCGCTTCTTTGGGGACCGGAAGCTTTCCTTTGAGCTTAACCCCCTGCAAACGATAGTCCCTCTCCATCCAAGAGGAAGCAAGTTGGTAAGCATGCACTGCAAGCTGATCCAGAGGACCGGTGAGCTCTTGAGTCTGAATGATCTCTCGCCCTTTGTCCCCTTTAAAACGGGTACATAAAACGGTGGCCTCTGCAACATAGTCTTGGGGATTTTCTGAAAAAAACAGTGTTCCTGCTACAGTAGGAGCATATTTTTCTTTTCTGTTTGGAGAGAGGGCAATAACCTTATCTGCCATTAATCTTCGATCGGTCACCCGCTCCTTATAAAACTCTTCAAGAAGATCGTTCGATAAAATAGATCGGGGCTCTCGAACTATTTCCTCGTCATAGGTCAACCTTTTTCCTTCTCTAACGAGCTCTTCGATATAATCTTCAGTTGCTCTTCTAGTGCTCGACCCAACCCTGATGTAGACCCCTTTAGGCATTCCATCGGACTTTAAAAAGTAAGGCTTTTTGGGACTTGTAGGAATCTCAATCACCAAAACAGACACATCATTATAACTTTTTCCCCAAACCTGAAGGAGAAGTGTCGGACTCACAGAGTCATAAAGGCTATTTGGAAATGATTCAAAAAGACGCTCTCTATCCTGATCAGTAATTCCTATAACCTCCCTTGAATCATTCTCTACCCCAATAATGATCTTTCCCCCTGACCCATTTGCAAAAGCAACACAGGTTTTAATTAACGTCATAAACTGAGGGAGCTTAGACTTAAACTCCAAAGCCTTAGACTCTCTCTCTTCGTAAAAAAACTTTTCCTTCATCTTAATTGCACCAAACTTTTCGTAATTGCACCAATTGCACCAATTGCACCAAGAATATTTTTACGCGATCTTGGCAAAGGCGCCCGAGGGGAGGGGGTACCCCTCTGAAGGGAGGACCATCTCCCCCACTTCGAGGGAGGCTTTGGGGAAGGCCTGATGGGCAAGGTTGCGAAGAACCTGAGGGGTGAGCCCAGGGGTGTGGCAGGTGAGGAGGATAAAGGCGGGGTTGGGGCTGAGTACCGCTTTACAGAGCTCTAAAAGAGGCAAAAGGTCCCGCTCGATCTTAAAGACCTGCCCCTGCGCTCCCCGCCCAAAGCTGGGAGGGTCGAGAATCACCGCGTCATACCGTCTTTCTCGCTTAACTTCCCGCTTTAAGAACTTTATTGCATCGTCAACAATCCACCGGACCGGAGCGTTTTCTAGGTTGTTGAGCTCGGCATTTTCTTTGGCCCAATCGATCATCCCTTTGGCAGCATCGAGGTGGCAAACGGTATGCCCCTCTTTGGCAAGAAAAAGAGTGGCAGCGCCCGAGTAGGCAAAGAGGTTGAGGACATTAGAGCTTGAAGCAAGGGCCTTTTTCATCCACTCCCAGTGCATCGCATGCTCGGGAAAAAGACCAACATGACCAAAGTCGGTGGGAACAATTTTGAACGTGAGGCCTTGGTAGTTCAAGGTCCATGACTTGGGAAGTCCTTTCCACCCTTTTCCTCGCTCAAAGGTGGCGTCAGCTTTTTTCCAAAGCGTGGGGTTTTGGGGTTTCCAAAGGGCTTGGGGACAGGGACGGATGAGCTGATACTCCCCAAACTGCTCGAGCTTTTGCTCGTTGCCACTGTCGATCAACTGGTAGGTCATTTAAATGGCTCGATGTTATGGGCGACGTGGCGCCAAAGATTTGCTAAGAGATAGGTCACTGAATAGTCGATGATCGTTTTTCTATTTTTACGGGCGGGAATGAGGCCGGTATAGGTTTTTTCGGGAGTGGCGATCGCTGCCCAAACCGTTCCAACAGGCTTATCTGCCGTTCCCCCTGTCGGCCCTGCAATCCCTGAAACAGTCATAACATAATCAGCGCCGGTGAGCTTTTTTACTCCTGCTGCCATTTCGATGACTACTTCTTTGCTGGCGGCGCCATGCTCCTTAAGGGTCTTTGCTTGAACCTCCAAAGCTGATTCTTTAAGGGTGTTTGAGTAGGAAACGATACTTCCTAAAAAGTAATCGGAAGCGCCGGGGTGGATCGTTAGGTTGGCAGCAAGGTGCCCCCCAGTACACGACTCCCCTGTTGCTAAAGTTTTTCCATTTGCCACCATCCACTCTTGTAAACCCACGGCAATCTGCTTGTCTTTGCGGGAAAAAAGGTGAATGTAAAGCCGCTTTACAAGCTTCTCTTCAACGGGAGGGAAGAGGTTGGGGTCATCCGCATGGAGGTAGAGAGAAAGAACCCCTCTTCCAGGGCAGATCCCAATAGTGACACCGGGGTGCTCTTTTTCTAGGATGCGAAGGTAGGGCTCGACCTCCATCTCTCGCATCAAGCAAAGATAAAGGGAGGAGACATAGTGTTTTTCGGTAATGTATTTCTGAATGATCTTCAAAACCTCGGGAAGCATCACCTCCATTTGGGAAGGAACCCCTGGGAGGGCAACGAGAGGAATCTTTCCTTCAAAGAATTCGCCAGGAGCTGTCCCAAGCGGGTTGACGATCTTTTGTTTTGCAAGACCATAGAGGGATTCGAGGATTGGAAGGGTGAGGTCGTCGCCGGTGGGACCAAGCCCTCCCGTTGTAATAAGAAAAGAGGAGCGTTCCATCGCTTCTTCGATCCCTTGCTTTAAGAGAGCCTTGTCGTCAGGGAGGACGGTGACGCGCCCAACAGAAATCCCCTCAGGAAGAAGCGCCTGAGCGACAACCCCCGCATTGGTATTAATGGTATGGCCCGACAGAATTTCGTTACCGATCGAGAGAATTTCGATTGTCATAGATTGTAAGTCCTGCTTGCTTGAGCTGTGGATGATCTGCTGCCCACTTCACACACTTTTTTCCGATCCGAAAAGTGGCATAAAAAGGTTTGTCCTCTCCAACAAAAGCAGCGGGGTTGGTATGCGTACGTACCCATTTTGCTAAGTGTTTGAAAAGGGCAGTGTTTGGAGAGTTTTTATCCTTGTACACCTCAACAACATCTTGGTTGAGCGAGTTCGAATAAAGTTGGGGATAGGAAAACTGAATCCCCCAGGTGATCGCCTCATGTGAGTGGACCATGGAATGGAAGGCGCGCTGCTCATGTGAAAAGGTAAAGTGGTGACGCCCTAGTTGAACCACCGGCTCTTTTGTCTTGATGATATATTCCCCCTCTTTAGCTTCCATAATGTAAAGGGCATCGGCAGTGGAGGAAAAAGCGGCTGAGAAATAGGGTTTAAGGGGGGCTTCATCGGGAATGATCCCTGCCTTGAGCTCTGAGATATAATCGATGTAGCGGGCAAGAAAATCTTCGGTGGAGATAAATGCCTCATCTAAGGAAACAAGTTCCGATACATTGTAAATCCCAAAAAGGGGAAGGCTGCTGAGAAGCTCTTCCATCTCTGCCACATCAAGAAGAACCCGATGGGAAAGCCATTTGGATGCTTGAAGCATCCCCTCAACTTTGGGATGACTACGTTTCATGGCGCTTCCGTTTATTCAGTTTTTCGGTGATCCCCTGAATGATAAGGGTGGCAACTCCCAAGAAGATAAAGGTATCAGCAAGGTTAAAGACGGGATAGGAGTAGCCCCATAAGACAAAGTGGAGCATATCGACAACCGAACCATAGAGGAAAAAGTCGATGATATTCCCAAGAGCTCCTGTTAAAATGAGCATGAAAGGAATCTCTCTTTTTCGCTCTTTATTAAAGAAGAAAACGTAGGCAGCAAGGGCAAGAATAATTCCAACTCGCACCAAAAGTAACGCGATCGGGTAGGAGGAAAAAAGGCTCCACGCTCCCCCTAAATTGCGGGCATGGCTAATCGAAAAGTCGACCCCAAAAAAGTTTTGAAAAACAGGGATCGTACCGAAAAGTGGAAGGTTTTCTACGATCCAATATTTCGTCGACGCATCGAATAAAAAAAGAGCAACCGCACTAAAAAGGAGGAGTCGACGCACTAAATCATCCCTTTTTCGAACTTTTCTTGGGATGCGACGGTCATTGTTGCATAAGGAATGGCTTCGAGTCTCTTGATCGGAATTTCTTCGCCAGAAACATCACACTTTCCATAGGTCCCCTCTTCGATTTTTTCAAGGGCGCGGTCGATCTGTCGGATGATCCCCTGCTCTTGCGATGAAACCTCGATGCTGATCGTTTGTCCAAAATCATCAGTCCCCTCATCGGCTTGATGTTGAGAGTATCCTTTTGAATCATCGGGGGTTTTGACATCATCGGAAACCGATTTTAAAGAGGCTCCCAGCTGCTCTTTCATTTCCAAAAGGCGTTTTTTGAATGTTTCAATCTCTGATTTTTTTAATGGCATGTGTTTACCTCGTTACTTTGGTGCAATCGTATGGATTGCATCCATAATTTCATCAACATCTTTAAACCGCTTATACACACACGCAAAGCGGATATAAGCAACCGTATCTAAAGCGCGGAGCTTTTCCATGACAAGGGCGCCTAGTTTTGTCGTATCTATTTCACGCACCTGATTTTCCATCAGTTCACTCGCAATCGCTGATGCTAAATCGCGCACTTGGTCGTGGCTGATTCGGGTGTGGCGTGATGCGCTATCCAGCCCTTTAATCAGCTTTTGCAAACTAAAGTCTTCGTAGCTTCCATCCCGTTTTTTTACCTGAAGGGAAATATCGACCGTTTCAAAAGTTGTAAACCGCTTGGAGCACTGCAAACATTCCCGTCGCCGCCGAATGGCATTGGTTTCGCTTGCTGTGCGAGAATCGGTTACTTTAGACTCTTCATGTCCACAAAAGGGGCACTTCATCGGCAATCTCCAAAATCCAAGCTTTAAACAAAAGTTTGCTTTTTTTTATACAAAATTCGGAGGAGGTGGGATTCGAACCCACGATACGCTTATCACGTATACACGCTTTCCAAGCGTGCTCCTTCGGCCGCTCGGACACTCCTCCAAACCTTAGGAATCGAATGATCTTACCAAAAAAGAGATTATTTTATCAAGGACTCGACAGGAGAACCTTTTTAGGGTAAACTTATTCACATGAAGAGAGTGTTATCAATTCTTTGCTTACTCTTTGGCCTAGTTTCGTGCCAAAACGAAGCTCCCAAACCGCGAGAAAAACCGCTGATCGTCACCAGTATTCCCCCTTATGTTTCTTTGGTTAAAGAGCTTGTAGGCGAGACCATGGATGTAAAGTCAGCCCTTGGATCCAATTTTGATCCCCATGAGGTGGAGATCTCTCCCTGTCAGATGAAAGCGGTCCAAGAAGCCACTTTATTTATTGGAGTGGGGCAACATTACGAAAAAAAATTGATCGGAAAAAAGAAAGAGATTCTTCAACTGGATCAAAGAATTCCTTTAATGACCTACGGAAGAGATACCCGCTTTATTGGAGAAGAGGCCCATGCGCACTCGAAAGACCTCCACTTTTGGCTGGGGCCCAAGCAGCTCCCCCTGCAGGTCAGTGTCATTGCAAGGGCCCTGATCGACCTAGCCCCTGACAATCAAGCGCTCTATGAGAAAAACCGGAAAACTCTCATTGATAAAATCAACACACTCATCCGGAATACTCAAGGAAAGTTGAATCCTTTTGAAGGGAAAGGGATCATCGTTTCCCACTCATCGCTTGGCTATTTTTGCGCTGACTTTGGGTTGGTGCAGATTGCGGTTGAGTCGGAAGGGAAAAGCCCCCTTCCTAAAGATGCCACCGAAGTGCTCAAAGCAGCTGACGATGCCGATGTGATTGTTGTTTTCACCGCTCCCCAGTTTCATAATAAAGGAGCGGAGCTCATCGCAAAAGAGCTGAACCTTCCCATAAAAAGTTTCAACCCTCTTGCCGAAGATGTCTTAGGAACCATTGAGCAACTGGCAAACGATATCCAATGAGTGTGATTACCTTTAAAGATCTTTTCTTTTCTTATGGAACCGTTGAGGTTCTCAAGAATGTCTCTTTTGAGGTGACGCAAGGGGAATACATCGGCATTGTGGGTCCCAATGGTGGAGGAAAAACCACCGCCCTTAAGCTCATGATGAGATTTTTAGCGCCGAGTCGGGGCAAGGTGAAAGTCCTTGGGAAGGCACCTGAAACAGCTCGCACAAAAATTGGTTATGTCCCACAGATTAACGCTTATGACAAGGAGTTTCCGATCTCTGTTCTCGAGGTGGTTTTGACAGGAACCATCGGCCACCTTCACTGGTGGGGAGGGCGCCTCCAAGGAGATAAAGCGCGGGCAAAAGAGCTCCTGAAAGAAGTGGGACTTAGCGGCCTTGAAAAACGTCCCTTTGGCGCACTTTCCGGAGGGCAAGCGCAAAAAGTTCTCATCGCCAGAGCGCTCATGTGTGACCCTGAAATTCTCCTTTTGGACGAACCGACAGCTAACATCGATCCCCAATCGGAACAAGCCATTTTCGATTATCTAAAAAAGTTCCAAGGAAAAAAAACGATCCTTATCGTCACCCACAACTTCGATGCGATTGTTAAAAATGTGGAACGGGTTCTCTGCTTCCAACATGAGGTTTCCTCGATGAAGCCTCAAGACGTCTGTGAACACTTTGCCATTGGGATGTACCACCGCCATGAATGAACTCCTCGCTTTTTTTACCCATCCCTTTCTGAGAATGGCCCTTTTTGCAGCTCTTAGCTCCTCCGTTGCCGGAGGAATCGTTGGCTCCTACGTCGTCGTCAAGAGAATTGTTTTTATCAGTGGGAGTATCGCCCACTCCGTCCTAGGAGGACTTGGCGCTGCCCTCTACATTAGTCGGGTTTACAACGTCCCCTGGCTCAAGCCGATCCATGGGGCCCTAATCGCCGCCATCCTAGCCGCCTGGCTGATCGGAACGGTCCGCCTCTACTACCGACAAAGAGAAGATACGGTCATCGCCGCCCTTTGGGCCTTCGGAATGTCGATCGGGGTCATCTTTATCTCCCTCACCCCCGGCGCCACCGTCGAAATTTCAAATTATCTTTTTGGAAATATCTTATGGGCCAGCTCGTCTGACCTCTACATGCTCCTTGGCCTTGACCTGATCGTCCTGGCCGCCGTTCTCCTCCTCCACCGCCGCTTCCTCGCCATCTGCTTTGATGAGAAGCAAGCGACTCTCCAAGGACTCAATGTAAAGCGGCTTTACATCCTCCTCCTCACCCTGGTGGCCCTGACGATCGTACTGATGATCCAGGTGGTGGGAGCGATCCTCATTGTGGCGATCCTCTCCCTCCCGGCCGCCATCGCCAACACCTACACCCACCGCCTCTCCAAGATGATGGGGCTGGCGGTCCTTATCGCTGGAGCCAGCTCTTTCCTAGGGATCGTCATTTCCTACGCTCTTAACTGGCCTCCTGGGGCGACCATCGCCCTGACCGCCACCACGGTTTATCTTCTCAACCTCCTCCGCAAAAACAGTTAGGTTCCAACTAATTTCCATTGAGCCCCTGGACCACGCCCAACCATTTTAATAACCCCTTTCTTTTGCATTGCCGATAAGTCATTTCTAAGAGTTCTTTCAGAAATCGTTGTGGTCATTTTTTTATGGACTTCTTTTGTCGTTAGCTTCTCCTTGCCCTGAAAAAGTGCTATAATTTCTTCTTGCCTTTCTGTGAGTGCTTCCTTAACGGGATGCTCCTCTGCATCCAAGGTAACAGGGTGAGGCTTCAAAGCAACTCGAATGGAAGCTCCTAACTCCAACCAATTTGGAATGGGATAACCTTCTTCATGACAGGCGTCTTCGATTCTTTTGTACCCTGTTCCCCACTCCTCAATAATATTGAGCTCTCGAAATACGCGCGCGATGACTTTATTTCTAACATGACTAATCCCTGAGAAAAAGTCTGCAAAGACAAAGCCAAACGGGGCCATTCCAGGACTCTCAACTTCCATTCGGTCTGAAAATATTGCAACACGAGGGTTCATTCCCAAAAGGGAGTAGTCAGCATGAACTAAAGCATTGGCTAAAACTTCACGTATCACTAGCGGCGAGTATTCCGGAATATCTTTTCTTTGAATCTTTTCGATTCTAGCAGCTAATCGAGTATTACGCTGAATAAACTTTGGAACTTCATACATCGCTTCTAAAATTGTTCCATCCACATCATAATGATCGATAAAGTGTGTCTTGGTCGTTCCTCGGAATCTTGCACACCTTACTTCGGCATTTGGGAAAAGCCGGCTCCTATATTCATCTTTTCCAAAAAGAATTACCCCTCCATTAGAGCAGACAAATGTATCACCATAGGGAACTAAAATATTTAAGGTTTTCAACATCTGGGTACTGACTTTTTTCCCTATTTTAGCAAAAGCCTTATCCAACCGATCTTTATCCAATCCAGACTCACCAACTTCTGGGCAAGGCATTTGATCAAAACCAACTTTCTTAACCGACCGCTTTAGCTCCGCTAAAAATTCCTCTCCCGCTGCTCGATTCGTGGATCCCAGCCTGATGTAAACCCCCTGAGATTTCCCCGCTGACTTGAGATAAAAGGGTCCACTCCAATAAGGAACCCTGACAACAATTAAAGACTGTCCCTTAGTAGAAACGATCTCAATTTTAGGGATAAGAGGAGGAGCGACAGAGTCTGCAATCGCATTAGCCAGCCTCTCTTCGGCCTCTAACACATTCTTAATCCCTAAAATTTTTCCATCATCACTTCTCCCAATCACTAACGTTCCACCTGCAGTATTCGCAAATGCAATGAGAGTCTTTAAAATAGGCTTAAGAGACGTCATGTCCTGCTTGAATTCTAAGGTCCTTCCCTCTGGAAGGTTCAGAAGGTGACCCAAACCTAACATGCTTATTTCCTGCTATTTAAATTCATAAATTTCCTAATATTGCCAGATATTTCCTAATATTGCCAGATATTTCCTAATATTGCCAGATATTTCCTAATATTGCCAGATATTTCCTAATATTGCCAGACACTAACAAAGGCATTGACAGTTAGAGAGGCTTCCTTTATGATGGACGCTTTCCCTCTAATGGAATTTAACGGAGGTACCAATGTACGCAATCATTCAAACTGGCGGTAAACAATACCGGGTTGAAAAGGGAGACACGATCGAAGTTGAGCTTCTCGGAACTGAAACTGGACCGGTCGAATTTAAAGAAGTTGTATTATTTAACGATGGGAAAGTCGCTCACGTGGGAATTCCCCATGTAGCAAAATGTCTGGTTAAGGGTGAAGTCATTGGCGACACCAAGGGCCCCAAAGTGGTTTCTTTCAAGTACAAGAGACGAAAGAACTACCGCCGCAAGGTGGGCCACCGACAAAAGTATAGCGTCGTAAAAATTACCGACATCGCAGCAGCTTAAGGAGAAATGAATGTCGCATAAGAAAGGACAAGGATCGAGTAGAAACGGACGCGATTCAAACGCCCAACGGCTAGGAATTAAGGCAACCCACGGTGAGTTTGTCACCGCAGGGAGCATTCTAGTTCGCCAACGAGGGACTAAGTGGCACCCCGCCAAGAATGTCAAGCGAGCAAAAGATGATACGCTCTTCTCGCTCATTGACGGGATTGTCCATTTCCGCAAAGGAAAAAATACCTTCGTTTCAGTTACCCCTACACAATAAACCATATGTGGGGGCGCTATGTTTACAGACTCGGTAAAGCTTAAACTTAGCGCTGGAAACGGCGGAACAGGGATCGTTGCCTGGAGACGGGAAAAGTACCTCCCCAAAGGGGGCCCTTACGGGGGCAACGGGGGGCGAGGTGGTTCCATCATCATCAAAAGCGATCCCCAAATTCACTCTCTCGATAGTTTTCGTAATCGTCGCCTCATCTCTGCTGAAAATGGACGCCCTGGCGCCCCTAATAACCAGCAGGGACGGAGTGGCAAAAATCTCATCTTAAAAGTCCCCTGTGGCACCCTCATCCGTGACAGTGAAACGGGAACCCTTATCTATGACCTCACCGAGCCAGGTGAAGAATTTCCCCTCTGCGCCGGCGGCCAAGGAGGACATGGGAACACTTTTTTCAAAACCCCGACTAACCGAGCGCCCAACAAATGCACCCCAGGAAAGGGGGGAGAGGTCAAGTCGGTCGAGCTCGAACTCAAGCTGATCGCCGACGTCGGCTTCATGGGATTTCCGAATGCGGGAAAGTCAACCCTACTCTCAAAGCTTGCCGCCATTGAGGTGAAGACGGGTGCCTATCCCTTTACCACCCTCAAGCCCAACTTAAGCTTCATCGAGTTTGACGACTTTTCTCGGATTTACATCGCCGATATCCCCGGCATCATCCCCGATGCTCATGAAGACCGCGGGCTGGGCCTTTCTTTTCTCAGACATGTCGAGCGCTCATCAACGCTGATCTATGTGATCGACATTTCAGGAGAAGAGGGGCGTGACCCTTACCAAGATTTCCTCACCCTGCGTGCTGAAGCCGAAGCGTACTCCCCCGAAATCTTGAAAAAGCCTTTCCTTGTTGCCCTCAACAAAGTCGATAAGGGAAATGAAGCTCACCTCGAAGCCTTTAAGGAGGCCTACCCCTTTCCTAAAGAGACTCTCTTTGAAATTTCTGCGCTCAAGGAAGAGGGACTTTCCCCTTTCACCGAAAAGATGCGCGCCCGTGCCCAAGAAGGCGGCAAAAAGTACCATTAATCGTTTGATCTTTGGTTGGTTTTGTGTTAAAATGAAAGCACATGAAGAATAAACCTCTTACAGTTTGTGGGGTTACCATTCAGCCAGGGGAAAAACTTACCCTAGCGATGCCAACACCCGAAATCTATACCTGTGCCCCTCTTCACATTCCGATGCATATCATTCATGGCAAAAAAGAGGGCCCACGCCTTCTGGTTTGTGCAACACTATATGGTGATGAGGTCAATGGAATCGATATTGTTGACCGTCTCCTTGGGCTTGCTTCTTTAAAAAATTTAAGTGGAACCCTCCTCTGCATTCCCGTAATGAATGTCTATGGCTTGATCAACCATAAACGCCTTCTTCCAGATGGGAGAGACCTCTCTCAAAGCTTCCCAGGATCTGAAGGGGGCTCCTTTGGAGCTCGATTGGCTCACCTTTTCTCAAGTGAAATTATCGATCATATGACCCACTGCATTCATATTCGATCAGGTTCTCGCCATACCTATAAACTCCCTCAGGTCTACTACCACCCAGAAGATCTTAAAGCAAAGTCGATGTCTAAAGCCTTTGGAACACCTGTTATGGTCACCTCAGAGGACAAAACAGGTTTTTTCTATTCGGAAACAGGAAAGCCTAAGGTTCCCACGATCATCTATGAAAGTGGAGAAGCTCTCCGGAGTGATGAGTATGCGATTAAGCTAGGAGTCAGAGGAATTGTAAAAGCCATGCGTGAGTTGGGGATGGTCCGGGTCAAGTCCAAAGTCCCAGAAGCTTCAGGGACCCCTTTTATTACAAAAAAGATGTTTTGGATCCGCTCTCCGCTCAGTGGCCTTTTTCACTTTGTTAAAAAGGTGGGAAAAATGACTGAAGAAGGGGAACGGATCGCAACGATCACCGACCCCTTTGGCTCGACAAAACGGTACGATGTCACAGCCCCTTGCGCAGGAATGATCACAGCAATTAATACCCATCCCCATGTTTATGAAGGACAGGGAATCATCGAGATGGCAGAGGTAGGACCTCCTCATGAATCTCCTATTGAAGTCCCTGATATTGAACCTAATGTGATTGACCACCACTCATGAAGCATCAGAAAACATTCACAGCAATCGGTTTTTTCATTTGGACCCTTGCTTCTCTTTTCTACCTTTATGAATTTTTTCTTCGGGTCTTCATTTCTACGATCTCCGATCAGGTGATTCATGATCTACACCTCACTGCGCAAAAGTTTGCGATCATGGGAGCGGGCTACTACCTTGCCTACTCTCTGATGCAAATTCCTGTGGGAATCTTAGTCGACCGCTTTGGCTCACGACTTCTCCTCTCCATTGCTGTTGCCCTTGCTTCGATTGGTGGAGGATGGTTCGCCTTTGCCCAGAGCTTTGGAGAAGGGTTTATCAGTCGGTGTTTTATGGGATTTGGCTCTTCATTTGCCTACATTTGCCTCCTCGTCCTCGCAATCAACTGGTTTCCTAAAAAACACTTTGCTCTCATGGTGGGAATTGCCAATTTCCTAGGTGCCTTGGGGCCGTTTTTGGCGGGAGGTCCCCTCTCCCTCTTACTCAATCTTTTTAATAATAATTGGCGCCTTGTCCTCACATTCACTGCAGGCAGTGGGTTTATTCTTGCTTTAGCCACAGCCCTTTTTGTTAGAAATAACCCTAGCAGAAAAAAAGGGGAAATTGTCTTCTTGGATCCCTATAAAGAACCTTTAAAAGTTCGGATATGGCTCCTTATTAGAAGCTCTCAGGTATGGGCTGTTGTCCTCTACGCAGGCATTACCTATGTGTGTCTTCCCCTCTTAGGAGCCTATTGGGGAACCAGCTTCTTGCAAGCTAGAGGACTTTCCCGCGATGTGGCAGCCTCGATTTCATCCATGCTCTGGATCGGTTTTGCTATCGGAGCCCCTCTTACAGGGAAAATTTCTGACTCGATGAAACGGCGCAACCCTGTTATGATTTTATGCGCTCTTTTGGGGGTCTTTGTCAGCGTGTGCATTGTCTACTGGCCTACAACTCCGGTTGTCCCTTATGGAATCCTCTTTTTTGGCATCGGCTTCGCCAGTTCTGGAATCAGTGTGAGCTATGCAAGTATTGCCGAACATGTAGAGTCTAAACTCCATGCAACAGCTTTGGGACTTAATAATTCAATGGTTACTTTTTCCGCAGCCATCATCCCCCCCTTCATCAGCTGGCTTATCCAAAGAGCTGCAGGACCAGAGGTTCACCACTTAACAGTCAGTAACTTCAAAAGTGGCCTCTTTTTAATGCCCTTCATCTACTTTACTGGCTTTTTAATCGCTCTTTTCTGGATCAGGGAAACCTACTGCCGTTCTCAACATGAGGTCATTAAGGTTTCAAGGCTCTCTTGACTCTTTATCTAGAAATTTTTAGAACAAAAATAGGCATGGTTCAAAATAGGGTAACAATTTTTGGTCTTATGAAAGATGCGTCGGGGGCAAGCCCCCTGCTGCCCCCTTGAGCTTCAATCTGGCAAGCCAAA
>NZ_JAAEJV010000053.1 GCF_015356785.1 Candidatus Neptunochlamydia vexilliferae
TCTAAAGAACAAAAGATTAAGGGCAGGCTGGGATGACAGTTTTTTACTCGAATTACTTCACGAGGGGTTTTGTCAAGACATTTTTACCAAATAACCCTGCATATTTCCCACGAAGGGTAGTTTTTTATTGAAGCAGCATCTATAATGTTCTCTTATGGAGATTCCAGATAAGAGTATTGGGACATTTGTTATACTGACTGCCGCTGGGGCTTATTCTGCTGTTTTATATCGAGTAGCCCACCCCAAAACGTGCCCTGTCAGTGCAAAGGTTTATTCTGTAATGACGGTCATTGCAGCAGGGTGGGTCTCTTTTGCTCCTTACCACTTTGAGCGGTATGACGGCCCCTTTAAATGGGCATCCATCCTCCTTCCCTTTGGGCTTCTTGCAGCAGGAACTTACTCTGAAGTGTGGACCAAAGGGATTTGCGCGGGGCGGATTTCCCGCAGGACTGTTACTTTGGCGGTTTTTGTTTTTGGGGCTATCCATGCTGCAGTTGGCTGGATGGCCATGGACGATGTGTTTAAGGAGTACAAAGATGCTTTACCTCAAGGAATGCATGGCAAGATTAGTCAAGAACAAAAAAATCAGCTAATTGAGTTCCATAATAGTAATGGGTGGCCCTCGGGGATTAAAGAGGTATATGACATTTACAGGCAGGAAGGGATGGAAGCGCTTTGTAACCACTTAAAAGATCTTCCTGATACGGCATTTCAATCAGCTGATTGGGTCCTTTTTTGGCAGTTGGTATTCCCGATCACTTCACCAGAAGACGATGATCCCGTATTGCAAGAGCAGTTTACCCGTTCTTTTAACTTAATGGAGAAAGATGTTTATAAGCCTGCAATGCATAATTATATTGCCTTAGCTTTAGCGGAGAGTGATCTTTTTACGCGAGAACTTTTTGTTGATTTCGAACATGACAATAAGCTTTGGCCACTCTACTGGTATTGCATGGGGGCTTATATTAAATCAGGGGGAGAGGCGCCCTTTTTGGAAGGGTTAGCATACAGAACGAACATCACTGCAGGTCAGGTGCATCATCTTATTTTGGGTCACCGAGGCATGGTAGGCTCTGTAAGCGAACCTTTCCGCAATGTCTTGAAAAAGTGTCACATTGGGGATTTTAACTATCTACTAAAGGCTGCGAACCACGTTGGCTGGAGTTCCCTAAGCACATACCTTTGTTATTCTGGATCTCTTTCTAATAACTAGCGACAAGGCCGAAGTGGAACCGGAAGCCAGGAGCTTTGGGATTATTCGCCACTTCGAGTTGCTTGATCTGGATACCGAGGTCGCCACGGAAGTTGATATAGGGACCTAGCTCATACCGGACGCCAGGGCCAAAACTGAGGAGATATTCGGTTTTGGGAACGTTCTCTTCTGTACGAACATCTCGCCCAATTCCATAGTCTAGGAATGCTAAGAACTGGAGCATTTCGCCGTTATACCCTTTCTTCTTAAGAAGAGAAAGGGGAGGGGAGCGGAGTTCTGTCGAAATAAGAAGGGCATTGTCCACATTGACCTGACGCTCTTTATAGCCGCGGACGGTGTTGTAACCCCCCAGTCCTGACTGCTCACTGGGGAGGAGGTTTTGGGTGGAGGCTTGTCCACGGAGGGTTAGGGCAAAGGCAAAGTTGCTGGGGAGGCGGAAAATCGGCGCAAAGGTAATCCGTCCATAGAGGTAGGAGCTTTTAGCTTTGTAGCGGACTTTGCTATAGTCCTGTTTTTTTTGCTCACCGATCCAAGGACCAGGAGAATAGAAAAGCTCTACAGTTAAAGAGAAGCGGAGCGCTTCGTTGTCGAACCCTCCATTATAGCCAAGAGCGAGTTGGGTAAGGTTAACGCTATGAAGGTAAACTTCATTTCCACCAAACTCGAGGTTGTTATCGGTTCGTTTATAGTCGAAGCCTAGGATGATGTCATGGAGATAGCTTGGCATATGGGGGAGGATGAAGTTGTAGCGGGTACTCGCTTGGGCGGCGTAGCCCGAGTTTCTCAGTGCTGATTGCTGTGTTTCCATCTTCCCTTGGACTTGGGAGTAACCTCCGTAGAAGACCCAGACATCGCGCCAGGGGAGGGGAGCGGTATATTGACCGGTGAGGGCCCAAAAGCGGTTGACGTTGGGAGCAGTGGTTGCTTGGAAGGAGAAGATGTGGTCGAGGCCAAAGACGTTGGCCCAGTTGGCACCTACAAAGAGGCGGGTGGTGTCGGTTTCGTCATAACCGGTGTTGTCAACTCCGCCATAGACACGCCAAGGGCGGCTGTCAACAGTGAGGAGGCGGATGTCAGTGGTTCCGGCGATTTCTCCGGGACCGTAGATCACATCGACCTGGCGGAAAGGGTTCCGGTTGATCCAGGTAAGGTCGGCGACAAGGACGTTCGAGTCGATCGCCTCCCCTTCGTGAAGGCGGATGTAGTCTTTAAGGCGGGAGCTTTTGAAATACCTGTTCCCTTCGACGGTGACTTTGCCCAGTTTTCCCTCAACGACGATCACTTGGAGGATCCCTTCGGTGATCTTTTGCTGGGGGATTTCAACGGTGACGATCGGACGTCCCCATCGGCGGTAGTAGAGGAGGATCTCTTGCTTTAGATCGACAAGTCCTTGCTTGGTGAGGGGTTTTCCAAGGAATTGGTTCGTGAGCATCACATTGAAATTATAAACGCTTCCAGGAACTTGAACGTTGACCGTTTCGCCCCCCCCAAGGGCATGGGAAAGCGCTTCGTCAGAAAGGTGGGTGCGTGAATCGGTGAGGACGACTCCATTGAGCTCGGGGATGATCACCTGGTCGCCATCATCGGTCACTTTGACTGCAGAGGAGGTGGGGCCATAGGTGGTTCCCTGCTCTCCTTCAAACTGGGTGGGCTCTTTAGGCTTGACTCGCTCAAAGTTTTGGGCGCATAAGGCGGTTGCAATGAGGGTGAAGAGGATCGATAATTTCATAGTTCTGTATTCTCAATAGGTTTTGGAAAAGTGATAAACCCATTCATCCTTACATTATGGAAGGAGTGGTTCATCATACGTTGAAAGTATAGCTGGTCTCCAATAACTTGGAAACTAGAAAGTCCTTTTTCTTTCCTTTTTTCGTAAGCGTCTTCGTCGTACGCAAGTTGGAACTCTTCGGACCATCCGAGATATTCGTTCATTGGATGGAGATCGGTTAAGAGTTCACTCACGAGAAGTTGACTTTGTTCAATGTTAGCGAATGAGGCGGCTCCATTGCGGTAAAAGATGCAGAGAGGGATACCAGCGGTTGTTGATGGATCAAAGGAGAAGGGGGCCCACGCTTCGGTTTCGCTGTTGACAAAGAGGGGTCCGGGGGTAAAGGCGACGTTGTTGATCGTTCCTTCGATGCGAGTCACATCTCTTGAAGGGGTATAGAGGAGGATGTTCCCTGCGCTGTTGATCTTTGAGCCAGGTGCCATGTGAATGCCCTTGGGAAGGACTCCAAACTCATACTTAGCTCCATGGTTAACCGAGAGGGTAAGAGGGGCGTTTGAGTGATTTTTAATCGTTGAGCCCGTTCCCATTCTCACAGATCCTCCGATCAAAAAGGTGATCTCTTTTTCCCTACTATCGATGTGGCTATTTCCAATTAGCTCAAAGTCTCCGTGGGTTTGGATCAGGGTTGGCCCGCTGGTATACAGGGTTTGCTCTCCCCCTGCTAGGATCAGATCTTTTCCTGCAAAAAGAGAGAGAGGGCCTTGGGCGATCATCGAAGCGTTATTTTGACGCAGGCTTCCCCGAAGGATGTTAATGTTCAGGATGCCTGCGCTGTCGATAGAGGCTTGTTCTCTTGTCAATGAGTTTCCAATTAAGGAGAGGTCACCTTGGCTAACCGTAATATCGATCCGTCCTTGCCACGGGCCTACGCCCACACCATTAGAGATAAAGGCATAAGACGAGCCTGTTTTGGGAGCTTCTCCATGAATTTTTAGATCTTTTCCTGCAAAAAGACTCAAGTTACAAAACGCAGGTCCCACAGTTCCCACGATGCCGAGTCCTGCAGCAGACTCTCGCCCGCCCTCTTTGCAGTTATTAAGGGTAATATTTTTCTCAGCAACGACGCGGACCGTTCCAATCTTGGCATCGGTTTCTCCCTTTTCGCTATTTCCGGTAAAGGCACCGATAAAGGTAGCGCTATTTCCTTGACCGGCAGTGAGGGTGATATCTCCTCCCGAGGTGACGGAAACTAGGTCAGAGGTAAAGGTATGAGTCTCAGTTGTGACGGTAAAGTCTTGTCCAAAGCCAATGCCTACAAATTTTCCATTGCAGTTGCCATCGCCGACTAAAGTAATAGAGCCCTTAGCATCGACTGTGATATTTCCGCTATAGGTGTCTTTAAAACGGCGGGCAGTTCCCCCATGGCCGATCAGCGTGTAGGCATCTTTTCCTCCATGCGCAGCAAGGAGTTCGACCGTTCCATTGACGTTCGAAAGGGTGATGTCACCTTGTGCGTGAACAATTGCACTATTTTGTGCATTGTCTTTTTCAGCAGCAAGACCAATCTGAGCAAAGCAAAAGTCTTTGGACGAGGAAGTCATCCGCACATCTCCCCCGACGTGGTGAATGGTGATGTTTCCGGAAAGAGAGCGGTCACAGTCAGCGGTTGTGTGACTGGTGTTAATATGACCGATAAGGGCAAAATGGTCGACTGCTTGGACGATAAGATCACCCCCAACGGTGAGATCAATGTTGCTTTTTAAAAAGGCTGCATCAGATCCAATCTGTCCTTGCCCTCCTTTTCCTCCTAGTACAAGGAGGTGGCGCCCTGTTTTGATCGAGACATTTCCATAGCGGCTGCCAAGGCGGCTAACTCTATCTTGTCCGCTGATCTGAAGATCTTTTCCAACGTTGCAGATGATATCTCCCCACCCTTCATTTTGAACATCTCCTTGAACGATCAGATTCCGCTCAGCTAACAAGGTAAGAGGATAATCGCTGTCGTAACCATACATGTCAGACTCAATAATAATGTCCCCATTCCCTCCAAAGGCAGAGTGGGTTGCAATTTCAACGGGGCCATCTCTAAGGTCATTAATTAGGGATTGAACAGAAAAAATCGTTGTCTGTGCTGTAGGGACATGTTTCCCTCCAGCCCGTATCATTCCTGAAGAGCTACTATTTGAAGTGATTAAAATATCGCTGGGGTCGTATAGAAGTGTTCCTGGGAGGCCAATAGAAGCAGTTCGGTCGACATGACCTGCTTCTTTTTCAAGGTGAGCTCCTGAGACTTCGACAAATCCCCCATCACCTCCCGTTTTTCCTCCACGCACTTCAATCTTTCCCGCAAAGAAGGTAGAGCCGTCAGACCAGAGGACCACTTCGCCCCCTTTCCCTTTTTGGAAGGTGTTGGCACGGATGGTGGCTCCTTCTCTAACGATTGTTGACTCGGAGTGGAGAAGATCGCGGTTCTTTCCTTGCTTAGAGCCTCCAATCAGAACTTGTCCGCCTCCAAAGTTACTTGAGACATCGACAAGGGCATTTTCATCGAGGAGAACCTCTTTTCCAAAGACGTGGACCGTTCCCTGTGTCGCAGTGAGGGTACCGCTGACTTCAACACTTCCTCCCTCAGCAACTAAGTAAATGTCACCCCCTCGATTTTCAACATTGAGGGCGTCAGCCTTTCCGTTATGGTTAATCGCTAACTTGTAGGGGTTCCCATCGGCAATGAGACGGATCTTTAAAGCTTCAATATCCCCATGACCTGAGATCCCAATCCCTTTTCGTCTGTCACTTTCGCTACTTGGGGAGATGAAAATTCGCTCTTCGCTGCCTGGTTTTAAGAGAATTTCCCTTCCAACCGCAACTCCTACCATTCCGTTGGGTGCTGCAATTTGCCCCTCGTTTTTCACAAAACGACCAAGCAAAATCACATCGCCGCTCGAAGCGGAGACCTTTCCTAGATTGACCACACGGGCATCGGAATCTCCAAAAAAGCGGAGAGTTTTCCCCTCTAAAAATTCGCTGTCAAGAACGTCTAGAGAAGAGGCGATAAAGGCGTGGGTGTCGATGGTGGCATTGGGGCCGATTAAGATCCCGTTTGGGTTGATCAAGTAGACCGTTCCATTGGACTTGAGAGCTCCAAGAAGGGCACTCGTCTCTTTAGAAGAGACCCGGTTGAGGACAGCAGACAGATTGCTTAGTTGTTTAAACTGGATGGTTTCCCCTTCAGCGATCGAGAAGCTCTCCCAATTGATGATCGTCTTATTTCCGGTGACGATCTCCATATGTTGATTGGTGGGGTGAGCAAATGTTGCCTCTCCTTGAGCAACCTTCGGTCCCGAAGGCTTTGCCATTAGAAAAATAGGGGCAAGTATTAAGGCAGCAACGTAAGTTTTATCCATCGAGTCCTCTAAAATTTTGACTATTGCCTTAAATTTTAAACTAAAAAAGAAAATAAATCTAGTGTTTTTTTTCTTTGTCAGAAAGGAGTGTTTTCGGGATAATAGGTCCATATGAAAAAATACTCAGAGTCGGTTTACAAAACAAAGCGGTGGAAGACTCGTAAAGTGATGGTGGGAAATATGGGCGTCGGTGGGGACAACCCCATCCGAATCCAGTCGATGACCACCTCAAGCACCCGCGATGTGGAGGCGACGGTTGATCAGATCATCCGCCTTGCAGATATGGGGTGTGAAATTGCTCGCGTGACCGTTCAGGGAAAGAAAGAGGCCGAAGCGTGCGAGGCGATTAAGAACACACTTGTGCAGAAGGGGTATACGATCCCTCTTGTGGCTGACATTCACTTCTATCCGCCAGCTGCGATGCTTGTTGCTGAATATGTCGATAAGGTGCGGGTTAATCCCGGAAACTTTGTCGATAAACGGGCCACTTTTAAGACGATCGAATATGATGATGCCACCTATGCAGCCGAAATCGAGAAGATTTTCGAGACCTTTGGCCCCCTTGTTGAAAAATGCAAAAAGCTCGGACGCGCGATCCGGATCGGGACCAACCACGGCTCCCTTTCCGACCGGATCATGAACCGGTATGGAGATACCCCTTTTGGAATGGTTGAGTCGGCTCTTGAGTTTGCTCGGGTGTGCCGTCAGCTCGGCTACCACGACTTTATCTTCTCGATGAAGGCGAGTAACCCCCTTGTGATGATGAAGGCCTACCGCCTCCTCGTCGCCGAGATGATGAAACTCGGCTGGAACTATCCTCTCCACCTTGGAGTGACCGAAGCAGGAGATGGGGAAGATGGCCGTGTCAAATCTGCCATTGGAACGGGGTCGCTCCTCCTAGAAGGACTGGGCGACACCATTCGTGTCTCCCTCACTGAAGATCCTTGGCTTGAGGTCGACCCTTGCAAGCGGCTCATTGACTTTGCTAAAAGCTACGAAGGAAAAGGGATCGCCCCCTTTATCGAAACGAAGCGAAACATCCAAGAGATGAAGCGCCGTTTTGTTCGTCAGGTTGCCCCTCTTCAACGCGATGGCTCGGTCCTTGTATGGGGAGAGCCTCAAGAAGACATTAAGGCCGATGCCTTCTTTAACGGAACAGAGATTATCGCCGATGGGGAAACTTTTACCGACTTTGCCTACATTAAAGATGGAGATCCGAGCACCTGGAAAACACTCCTTGAAGAGCCCGCCTCCTTTATCCTTCTTGAGCTGACCGACTCTCTGCTTCACCAGGGGCGCTATTTCTTCGAGTGGATCCAAGAGGCAAAGCTGGATCTTCCCGTCATTCTGGTGGGGAACTATCCCCTTTCAGAAGAGGATACGGTGATCCATGCTGCTGCCGAGATGGGAGCTCTTTTAGCCGATGGAATGGGCGAGGGAATCCTCCTAAAAACCAACCTCTCCCCAGACAAGGCAAGCTCTCTTTCGTTTAATATCCTTCAAGGGTGTCGGATGCGAGCAACAAAAACCGAGTTTATCGCCTGCCCCAGCTGTGGCCGGACCCTTTTTGACCTTCAAGAGGTGACCCAGAAGATTCGAGCAAAGACGGCCCACCTTCCGGGCGTCAAGATTGCGATCATGGGATGTATCGTCAATGGACCTGGAGAGATGGCCGACGCTGACTTTGGGTATGTCGGCTCAGGACGGGAAAAGATCGACCTTTACGTGGGTAAAGAGTGCGTCGAGCGCAACATCCACTACACCGAAGCGGTCGATCGTCTGGTCCAACTCATCAAGGATTACGACCGCTGGATAGAGCCCGAAGAGGCCGCCCTTACTTCTTCTTCCCTGGAATAAAGACGAGGAAGGCTCCACCAACGATGAGGATGATGCCGCCTGCTAAAAGCCCATTGGCGATGGCGGTATATTTCTTCACATCTTCTCGTCCGGCGTCGATCTTCTTTTGCGCCCCACTTGCAAGCTCATCCCCAAAGGGTTTGGTGGCGGGAGTCATCCCAAAAAGCTGCTTTCCTGTGTCCACTTTTCCCTGCGCACTGGAAATTTGCTCCTTTCCTTTGGCGATTTCACCCTTGATGTAGCTTGAAGCAAAGAGCATTGCGATCCCCACCGCAGCTACAATCAGTCCTAAAATCCGTCGTATTTCGGCATGGTTCAAAATACAGCATGCCGAGGTAACACTTCACGAAATATGGACACTTCACGACGTAGCTTTTCTTCGCCTTCGGCTCCGAAGCTGTGTCGGTTCAGTGGATTTTTTTTGTTAAGCTGAAAGTCGAGCAAAGCGAATATGGTAAGTGGCTAAAAACCTGGAAAAAAAGAGGCTTGTTCCTTGGTGAAAGATGTGCAAGGTTTTCTAGGAAAGAACCTTTCCAGCGAACTGACATGGCTTCGGAGCCGAAGGCGAAGAAAAGCCATGCGGTGAGCTGTCCGCGGCTTCAAAATGGCTCTGCAAAATCGCCCCGCACGAGGGGTGGAACAGTGCTTTGCACGGCCCCCCGAGGAGGGTCGATTTGGCTTGCCAGATTGAAGCTCAAGGGGGCAGCAGGGGGCTTGCCCCCGACGCATCTTTCATAAGACCAAAAATTGTTACTCTATTTTGAACCATGCCCGTTTTTTCATTATTTTCTCCTGTAAATTTTTTTCTTTACCCTATGACATAAAGGGACAAAAAGAGCAAGCTGGTGGTTTAAATAGGAAACTTTTATAATTCTTTCAAAGTTTAGCTTGAAGGAGACTTTTATGACCCCCATTCAAAAATCTGCTATTACATCTTTAACCATAGGTGCAGGAGCTTACATAATAGGAAAGCGCTTCACCCATCTATTTAATGGTGCAAGCTATAACGGCCTTTTTTTAGCGACAGGGATGGTAATGGTTGCTGAAGCCATTCAAGAAAAGCTTGCTTCTTCAAAGGATGAGTGTTTTTGCTTGTCAGTGGCAAAAAAACTATCTGTAGTTTGGTTCGGAGCGGCCCTTGCTTTTGGGATGTCAAAAGCCCTTAAAGGGAAGGTTAAACTTACTGGTGAGGCGATTCTGAAGTTTGCGATTATCCAAGGGGTCGTCATGCTAATTGTTCATGGATTTAAGAATATGACCTGTCGAGAAGTCAAGTGGGCTATTAAGTGTGCAAAAAAAGAGGTCACTGCAAACGATCTTCGAAAATGCGCAAGACGCAGTTTTTTGATCTATATGGGGCTTGTTTACGGTGATTCCTCTTACCTTAAAGAGGATTTAATGATTGCCTTTCATGAAAGGCTTAAAAATGAGATCGGAAAAGATGCTTTAAAGAAAAAGCTTAAGAAAAATTCCAGCTTTTTTAGCACGTTCCCTGAGAATGTCCAAACCCAGGTTGCTAGACTCGTAGATTCAACGCCAGATAAATTAAAACCCAAAGAGAAATAAAGGTTTTCATAAATCAGCGCGCCCCGTATGTGTTAGGCAAACGAGGTGTGCATGTTAAACCGAATCTTTTTTATCACAAATATCGTTATTCTCATTGGAATGGTCAGCTTTTTTGCTTTCGATTGGGACTCGAGTGGAACCATCGAAGCAAGCCGGATCATTTTGAAAGGGGCGAATGGGACCCCAAACATCATCTTGCAAGGAAATGATGAGAATACTCTCATTACCTTGAATGATGCGAATGGAAATGTCCGCCTCCAGCTGCAGGGGGGAGTTTTCCCAGCGGTGATCATGAAAAATGAAGAGGGGGAGATCGTCGGGACCTTCTTTCCTTTAAGGGATGGGGGAGCGGCTCTTGGCTTGGGAGACCGGACGGGAAATATGGCCACCTTTATCCGCGGGGGAGAGACTCCGATGATGAACTTCTACCAAGGCTCTCATGAACCGAATATTGCGATGGGCATTGCAAATGATTTGCCCCACTTTGTGATGATTCCCAAAGAAGGGGGTGAGGGGGTGATTATCCATGGGCACACGCCACCTAGCCTTCTTTTTGTAGATGAGGAAGGGAAGGTTCCTGTCTCTTTATCCCGCCACGGACTTCTTCATGAGGTCACGGAACAAAGGGATGAGGAAGCTCTAGCCCCTTAAAATTGCGTGTTTTGTTAGGTCTGCGAAGAAGGGCGAGGACGATGTGGGTGTGGATAAAGGGGACCCCACTTTCAACCGAGATATTGCCAGTGGCGGTAATGAGCTCAAATGTTCTGTCGAAGGAGCTCTTGTCATAGTCATTTTTCTCAAGGTTAAAGTGGCCGAGTTCTACATCATGGACCATTCCAATCCCTTGGTAAAAGGCGCTGGGGATCTTTTTTTGAAGGACAAAGGCGCTCAGCATCTCATGGAGCTCCTTTCCCTCTTCCATATTTAGGAGCTGGGCAAAAATAACTTATACATTTTTGCAACCATAACATGGCCTTGTTCACCTTTACAGGTAAAAAGTTCGCACATTTATCGGTGGTATATGTAAGAAAGATACGTCGGGGACTTGCCCCCGACGCATCTTTCATCCAACTAAGTATGCAGACTTAAAAAAATAAGGGGCTTGTTGTTCAGGAAAAAGTGTGCGAAAAGGTGAGCAAGGCCCAAAAAAATCTCAACCAATCTATCCTCAATTTTAGGATTGACAGAGCACTATGGGGGGTTGTAACCAAAAAAATATTCAGCTAATGTAAGGCATATGGATACGGAAGAGGAAAAAGCGCTGAAAGAGCGCCACCACCACTGGCAGATCCGGCTGATCGTAGCGATCGTGATGCTGACCCTTTCCTTTGTTGGGCTGATCGTCTCCGATCTTTGGCGGGATGGGGCATGGCTTTACTGGCGGGTGATGGTCGGTATCTTTGCCCTGTTAAGTCTTTTTTTATCCTGGTATCTGCGCCATAAAAAACAGATCCTTTCTCCGGCGACGATTTGGCATGAGCTCGTGCAGTGGTTTGGGCTAATTTTAGCGGTCTACCTCGTGGCAATCTTTGTCAATACGGGGCTGATCGGCCGCTTTGAAGCAGGTCTTGTAGCTCTCACTCTCCTTGCACTGAATACCTTTATTACAGGGATCTATGTGGAGGGGACTTTCCTTGTTATTGGCCTCCTCTTAGGTCTTTTTGCAGCGGGGGCTGCCCTTTTAGCCGAGTATCTCTATACCGTGATGCTCCCGATTACCATTGCGGTGGGGGTTTTACTTGTATGGATTGTCCGCAAAAAACATTCACATAAATAACTCTTTACACGACAATTTTTGAACACTTGAATAAAAATCCTTTTGTAAGATATACTTGTGATCCATAAATCACTTAGGAAAGGCTCATAGAATGTCGGTTAGTAGTATAGATTTGGAAAATCAGGCTCCTTTAGAAGAAGAGCTCAACCTCTCTAAGAGTCTTGAGGGACTTTCTGTTTATATAAAGAATCGTTATGGGCCCATTTTGGCGACATCCGGATATCGTCTTAAAAGCGGAATGAGGGGGCTTTCTTTGGTTTTGAACTTTTTATTTGCTCGTATGGAAAAGCAGGGTAAGGGCTCTATCTATGAAAAGGTGAGCCAAAATATCACGAGTCTTTCCACTAGACGGATTGTTTGGAGTTGGAATACCAATGAATTTATCAAAAACTTTCAGGCGCTTAGTCGAGAAAAGCACCACATTTCTCGGCAAGATCTCAAGGAAGTCTCTATTAATATACTCCGCTCTGCCTACGATGATATCCCTAGTTTTTGCTGCGACTATTGCAGTGATTCCCGTCTTGAGACGATCCGAACGTCCCTTATTGGAATCAGTTTTTTCTTGGGCAATGAAAATTTTGATAAAGAGGTGGATCGCACCGTAGAAGAGATGCGCAATTATTTCACATCGAAGGTTGTGCTTACTCCAAATAGGATGCGTCACCAGCAGATTGTTGTTAGGGCCTATATTCAACGGCTCTTGGAAAAGCTGGAAAATGAGTGATATAAAGCGTCTTTTTTTTGGGTTTGAGGTTTATGCTACATGGCCTGATGATCTTCCCGATGCAAGGACGCTAAAGGCAAAACACCGCCACCTCACCATCGCCTTTTTAGGGGACACCTCTTACAAGCAGATCCGCTCTCTCATCCCAAAGATGCCCAAGCCCTCCTTTCGAGTGGGTCCTGTCGCCCTTTCTGACGCGTGCCTCTGCCTTCCCCGGCGCGACCCCCGTGTTGTCACCTGGCATGGTTCCCCCTTTGGAGCAGATACCATTGCCGGTTATCAAAAAGAGGTGGCGGGGTACCTCATCGATAAGAGAGAGTTTTTAAAGCATATCACCTTAGGGCGCAGTCCATTTAAAGAAAAAGAGTGGAAAAAACATTTCTCCCATTGCCCCTCTACTTAAAAAATCTTCATCTTTACGAGAGTTTTAAAGAGCTCCGGTATGAGCCGATTTGGACCCATGATCTCCTCCCTCCATTCAAAGAGGTAGAGGAGGGGCTTTTTCATCTTCATGGGGAAAGTTTTCAGCAGGTTTTCCTCAATGCTCAGATTGCCCTTGCTTTCAAGTGTCCTCAGCTTCTCCCTTTTCTTGATCCCGATTATCAGGTCCGCAATCTGCATGATGGAGGGATCCGCTTCTGTGCGATTTTAAACGAGGCGCATAGAGAGGGGATCACAGCGATTCGCGATGCTACTTTCCCCGAAAAGGGGAAGGCGGAGAAGGGGCTTCTTACTTGGGAGTTGATGGTTCGTAGTTAATTGACAGCTCACCGCGTTCGTTTCGGCACCCTCCGGGCTTGAATTCACGTCAGTTCGCTGTGGGAGATAAAGAAAAACTCTCCAGCGAACGGACATGGCTTCGAAGCCGGAGGCGGAGGAAAGCCATGCCGTGAGCTGTCCGCTAAATTTTATCATTAGGACACAAGAATACTCGGTCCTTTAGGGCCGAGATGAATTGTGCCAGTAAAAATAACCCTTTTAGAAATTAACATTTGACACCCTCTTAAGACGAATGGTAGAATACTCGTATGTTAATCCGCAAGTCCTTTCAATTCAGACTGTATCCGACTAAGAAACAAAAGAGGTTGCTGCAGGAGTGTCTAAACGAGTGCAGATGGCTCT
>NZ_JAAEJV010000054.1 GCF_015356785.1 Candidatus Neptunochlamydia vexilliferae
GGGTTTGGCAGATGGTGGGGTCGGCGGGGTTGTCCATATGGGGAAGGAGGAGGGTGGTGGAGCGGACGGTGAGTTTGTGTTCTCCGCTGTGGGGGAGGAGGTAGGGTTGCCAGATGGGGTCTGAGTCGATGAGGCGGAGGTGGTTGCTTTCTTGGGTGACCATGAAGTTGTCACTGCGGGCGTCTCCTAAGCGGAGGAGGAGGGTGAGGAGGAGTTGGATGGTGGCGCTTTCTTGGGTGATGTTGGTGAGGGTTTGGTTGGTTTCGATGTATTCTCTGAGGTTTTTGCCGGGGACTCCGATGGAGGCTTGGAGGATGTGGGAGGTGCGCTCGTAGTTGAAGGGGTAGGCTTTTTTTTCGGCGGCTGTGAAGTTTTTGAAGATTTTGCGGTGGGTGAGGGTTTGTTTTTCGAGGTGGGTTTGGATGTATTTTTTTCTTAGGGGGTTGTTGGTGTGTTTTTGGGAGATGGGGTCTTGGATCCAGATGTTTTGGATTTTTAAAAGGAGGGTGGCGGCGCTTCCATGGGTGGGGGAGAGGAGGTTGGAGAAGGATTTGACGAGGAATTCTTCTCCGGGGCTTAGGGGGTTGAATTGTTCTCTTTTGAGGAAGATCCCTTGGTGCTCCATGACGGCGCTGGCTCCATAGGCGTTTTGTTTTTTGTTTTGGCCATATTTGCCGAGGGAGCAGAGGCGTCTGCCGAGTTTTTGGGGAAGCTGGAGGGTGGGGCCGGAGGGTTGGTGGAGGAGGATGGGACCGGTGATTGTTTCGAGCCGTTTGTTGGCTGTCTGTGTGAGGACCTCTTTTTTGAATTGGTGGTAGAGGTTGATGAGGGTTTTGATCTCTTTTTGGAGGTTTTTGAGGTCGGTTCTTGTTTTTGCACTTTTTTCGAGTCTTGTGATTTCTTGGTCGATGGTTTGGAAGCTGGGATATTTTTGGGTGATTTTTTTGGTTAAGAGGGTATTGAGGCGGGTCTCGGCTCCTTCGGGGCTTTTTTTGGAGCGGCGACTAAAAAAGCCTCCTGATTTCGTGGGGGTTTGTGAGAAGAAGAGGGCGGTGAAGAGCGCTTCTGGGCGATGGATGTTTTGGAGCCAATCGGGGTCAACTCCCCTCTCGATGAGCTTGGCGATGGTGGTTTCTAGAGGATCGTGCTTGTCTGAGAGTCTTTGGATGGCAAGGGCGAGGGCAGAGCGGTCCGAGATGTAGCTGGAAAGGACCTGGTTGGAGCTGGAACTGGAGGAAGACATGGGATTCTCCTTGGGTTGGAGGGGGTTTTATTTTATGAAAAATCAATTTATAGAACGATTAAATATTTTAGCAAGTAGATTTTCGATCAAGAGATTAAAACCAAAGAGATCTCTAGTCATAACGTCCTCGCTACAGCCTCGAGGTTTATTCGCCAACAGCTCTTCGAAGTGTTCTTGATACAAAGTTGTTTAGACTCTCGCCTTCTTCTTTTGCTGCTATGTCGATTTTAGCATGCAGCTCTGGAGAGATTCTGAGATTAAACTTCCCAGAGTAGGGTTTATCAGGTTTTTCTCCCCGCTGTTTGCAAAACTCTAGGTAGTCATTCACTGAATCTTTAAAGGCTTGCTTAAGCTCATCTACGGAGCGACCCTGATATGTCACAACATCCTTAATCCCTACAACCGATCCATGAAAGATCTCAGCATCATCGTCATAAGTGACATCTCCTAAATAACCCTTATACTTCATCATAGTTTTACTCCTGCTGCTATGAGAAAGCGTTTCATATCGCGCAAAGCTCCTTTATCTGTCTCTTTTCTGGGGTGAGTTCTGTGAAATACTGACCTTACTCCATTGAGAGCAATCCTTACTCTAGAGCCAGATCCTTCGGAAATCTCTGCTCCCAGAGTTTTTAATAGAGCTTCTACGTCCTTCCAGGGCACTCCTGCCTGGACAGGCTCCTTAAAGACCAGCTCGAGTGTGCGCTTATGCTTTCTACTCATACTTTAATGGTACCATTTTTTAGTACTATTTGTCAATAAAAATATAAATGTCTGTCTTTGAGTTTTTTAGCCAACCCAAATAGCCATACCTGCTGCATATTGCTTGCAATGGCTAATAGAGATGAGAATTTGGGGGAAATTGAAGTTTTCGTTCAACACATCGGTAAACTCGACGATGGGGCGGCCGAGCTCATCGTTGGTGATCTCGATGTCGAGGAAGGAGACTGCCTTCCCGAAGCCGGTCCCAAGGGCCTTGGCGATCGCTTCTTTTGCCGAGAAGCGGCCCGCTAGGGGAGTAGCGGGATCTTTATGGGCAAGGCAGTAGTCAAGCTCCTTCTCGGTAAAGATCTTTTGGTAGAAGCGGGCTCCATGTTCATCGATCGTTTTGCGGATCCGATCGATTTCGATGATGTCATTGCCGATCCCCTTGATCATTACTCGTCCCCAGTACGCTTTTCTCCTTCTTCGAGGTCGGCGTCAAGGGCGTTACAGAAGATCATCCGCCCTGATGAGGTGTGCTTAACCGAGAGGACTTGCGCATCGATCACCTCGCCGATGAAGCTGCCACCGCCGTTGATGACGACCATCGTCCCATCATCGAGGTAGCCCACTCCTTGGCGGGGCTCTTTTCCGTACCGCTGCACCTTGATCTTGATCATCTCGCCCGTTTCCATCAGGGGTTTGAGGGCGTTGGAGAGTGTGTGAAGGTTGATGATCTGCACCCCTTCGATCGAGGCCATTTGGACCCGGCTGATGTCAGCGGTGATCATATTGGCATCGAGAAGGCGGGCCAGGCGGATGAATTTGCTGGTCGTATCTTTGACTTCAGGGAAGTCGGTATCATTGAAGCGGAGGCCGAGGTTTTCAAGATCTTCCATTTTTTTAATCACTTCTAGGGAGCGGCGAGCTTTTATTTTTGTCGTTTCATCTCCCGTTTCGGTTTGGGCATAAAGCTCCCTAATGATAAAGCGAGGGATGACGAGGTGCTTATCAAGAATCCCTGTTGAGCACACATCGATGATCCGCGCATCGGAAAGGACCGACGCGTCCACTAAGAGGTCCCGCTTTTTCTGCGCTGTGGGGGCAAACTTCACAAACGGTACGCTAATGTAAAGCTCGTCGGCAGCTCGCAGTATCATGATCGAGCCGAGGTAGGTTCCAAAGAGGAAAAGGGCCAGCTTAACGATTTCGAGGGTGACAGGTTCTAGGGTAAAAGAGATCGAGCTAAAGTCGAGGATTGCGTCGAAGAGGAGGACAAGTGCCTGCCCCATCAGGTAACCGATGAAAAGACCGATGATCGCAATGTTAAAGGAGCGGAGGGTGAACTTTCGAAAGACTCGGTCAAAAAACATCAAAGCAGCGCCAAAGGCAATACCCACTCCAACGCCAATGAGCGCCTTGGTCGTGAGGGTCCCTTCAGGACGGGAAACCATATAGATGGTCATGAAAAGGACTGAGATGATAGTAAAAAAAATCCGGATAAAAATAAGAGAGAGGTTCACGTAAAACTCCATTGGAGGACGTTGAATAACTCATTTGAACCAGCTGGAATGATCTTTTTTGCTAAAAACCCTTCCTCCAGCTCAACCAGCTCTTTTGGAGCTGGCCTCGCTAACCGGAGAAGTTTTTATCTAAAAAATCTCATTGCCATCTGGTCAAAGCAGTTAATGCAACGGCCTCCTTTATTAAATTTCTAACTTGTAGTAGCCTTATAACAAGTGAAGGAATTTTTATGAAGCTTTCTCATCGCAATGCCATTCTTTTTTCCGGACTCCTTTGGTTTGGGGTGGGAATTCTCCTCCTCACGAAGGGAATTGGTTACCTCGTAGAAGGGGGAAATGCCGTTCTTGCGGGAACCCATCAAGGATTTTCTCTTATTCAGCAAATGGGGCGCTTTTCAAACGATCCTAAGCAAGGAGCTCTTATATTGATTTGCCTGGCGCTTCTTGTTGGCTTTTTTAAAGGGCGCGTTGTTTTGAAAAAAACAGTGAACCGGATCGTCAACCGGATCCGCTCCTACCCTTCGCCGATTTCTCTTAAGGAGATGTACCCCAAAAGCTACTTTTTTCTCATCGGCGGAATGATGGGGATGGGGATGGTCTTTAAATTTCTTTCCCTCCCTCTAGACGTGAAGGGATTTGTCGATTTTACCATCGGCGCCGCTCTCATTAATGGGGCAATGCTCTATCTCCGCGCTGCTTTTGCTCCTGCCCAAGTTGGCCAATAAATCGAGTTATTGGCCAAAAAAATGGCCGATAACCCTTTTTCTTGACCGAAAATGGCCAATAAATTAGAGTTTAAATAGAAAAATGGCCAATAACTTGAAAAAATGGCCAATTTCTGATAATATTGGCCATATTAACCCGAATTTCGGGTTTATTTTGCTCGGCTCCAGAGGGAGTTTTGCTTAAATTTTCTTCTTTTGGATCGAAGGTAAGGGTCTAAATGGCCCTTTCCGAGATCAAAAAGGAGAAAAGAAAGCTAAAATCCCCTGAGGTTGAGTGAAATAAAATCGAAATTCAGGTTACTAGAATAAGGTGGTTTTATGGGGTCCCCTGATAAAAAACTAGCGGTTCTTCATCAGCTCAGCCAAGAGTTTGAGCCGATTAGTTTGAAAGAACTTCTAGGGAAACTGGGTGATGGTTATGTGGGGCGTAGCGTTCGGAGATGGCTTGCAGAGATGATAAAAGAAGGGCTTTTAGAAAAGATTGGAGATAAGCGGGGGGCAAAATATAAAGTTATTCATCGAGATAAGAGGAGTTCCTCAGCTGGAGGTGGCTGCTTTAGGGTTGAAAGTATGAAAGTAGTCGGCAAGATTAGGAGTCCAATTTATGAGCGTCACCCGATCTCTTATATCGACGAATGGTTGGAATCTTACGAGCCTAATGTCACTTATTATATCCCCGAAAGTTTTCGAGCGGAACTTTTAAAGGCAGGGACACGCAGCCAAGGAAGAGATCCTGCAGGGACTTATGCTCATCAGATTTTTAATAGGCTACTTATTGACCTTTCGTATAACTCTTCTAGATTAGAAGGGAACACCTATTCCCTTCTCGATACAAAACGGCTTGTTTTGGAAGGAGAGAGTGCTCAAGGAAAGCTTGATGAAGAAAAAGTCATGATCCTTAACCACAAAGAGGCCATTCGTTATTTAGTTGATACGGCACACCGTTTAGAAGTTTCTTATGAAACGATTTGTACACTTCATTATCTTCTTTCCGATGGGCTTTTAGGACAAGGGTATGGGGGAAAAGTAAGAGCGCATGGCGTCCGCATCACGGGTTCAACCTATGTGCCTTATGAAGACCCCAAAACTTTAGAAAGGCAACTAGAAAAAATTGCTCGAAAAGGGACTTTGATTATGGATCCTTATGAACAAAGTTTTTTTCTTCTTGTGCATATTAGTTATCTTCAGGCTTTCATAGATGTTAACAAACGGACGGCTCGCCTTAACTCGAATATCCCATTGATCAAAGGAAACCTTGTTCCTCTTTCATTTAATGATGTTGATCGAGATGATTATAGTTCTGCTGTTATTGCAATCTATGAACTTCAAGATATTCGTCCTTTATTAGACCTCTATATTTTTTCCTATATGCGAACATGTGCCATTTATGATGCTGCAGCTGAATCGATCGGTTTTGACGAGATACGTGTTCGGTATCGGCAAGAGCGGCGTGCTGTTATTCGGGAGATTATTCTTAAGGGTCTCACTGGAATACAAATGAAAGAGTATATTTCTCTTGAAGGAGCTCGGCTCATTCAAGAAAAAGATCGAGCAGCCTTTATCGAAGATGTCCTTGAAGATCTTAAGCTCATAGATCGAACTCGGATTGCAGGATTAGGGATTACTCCAGAGCAGCTAGAGGGCTGGCTTGCAAAAGATCACTTATGATAACCGGTTCCTTTTTCGATTTGGACCGCGCGGTAGATCTGCTCGAGGAGGATGAGGCGGGCAAATTGGTGGGTGAAGGTAAGGGGCGACAAAGAGATGGTGTGGCTTGCTTTAGCAAGAACCTTGGGAGCTAGCCCGTCGGGGCCTCCAATGATAAAGGTAAGGCGAGAACCTCCTCGTTCCCACGCCTGATAGAGAAATTTTGAAAAGGCTGGGGAGGTAAACGTTTGCCCCCCTGGATCTAAGCAGATGTAGGGCTCCTTGGGTAGAGCTTCTTTGAGTTCCCACTCAATGGCGACCGTTCCAGTAAGCCGCTTTTCATACTCGGCAAGGGCGGCATCGAGCCATGCCTCTTTGGTCTTTCCGGGAGAAATTATTTTTATTTTTAGCATCTTTTTTCCTAGTTTGGTACAACCTCTGGTTGCCACTTATATGTCAATTGAAGGGATTTTCGATTTTTTTTCAGGTTCAAGGGGGCAAAATGACCACATACTTTGATAAAGTAGGGGTCATTTTGCCCATCTGGACCTGGAGAAAAAGAAAAATTCAAGCAGTTGACAGTAGGTGACACCCAGAGGTATAATGATACTCGAATTTTGTTAGAGAGTGCAATGGATAATTATTTCTTTTGGGATGTCGACCCCATCGCCTTTACGATCCCCTTGATCAACCGACCGATTGCCTGGTATGGGATCCTCTTTGCGATCGGCTTCTTCCTCGGCTTTTACCTATTGGTTTCTCTTGTTAGAAAGGCTCAAGGTTGGGACAAAAAAGAGGCGGTTCGCTTTTCGGAAAAACTGACCGTCTATGTCATCATTGGGACGGTGGTTGGGGCCCGCCTTGGCCACATCCTATTTTATGAGAACTTGCGTGAGTATTTATTGCACCCCCTCGACATCTTAAAGACGTGGGAAGGGGGACTCGCCAGCCATGGGGGCGTTGTGGGGATTTTTATCGCCCTCACCGTCTTCTACTTTAGGCAGCGGAAGGTATCGATTTTGCGGACGGTTGACCTGATTGTTGTTCCCGCCCTTTTGGTGGGAACCCTGATCCGTTTGGGAAACTTTGTGAACCAAGAGGTTTTGGGGACGGTGACAACGGTTCCTTGGGCGGTTGTTTTTGGCCATCCGATCGACGGGAGCTTGCCGACGCCCCGCCACCCCGCGCAACTGTATGAAGCGCTCTTTTACTTTGCGATGTTTTTAACCTTTTGGAAGCTCTTTCCCCGCATGATTGCTCAGACGGGACGGCTGGCAGGACTCTTCTTTGTGGCGGTTTTTGCCTTCCGCTTTGGGGTGGAATTTCTCAAAGAAGAGCAGAGCCACCTCCTTGGAGAACACCTATTCACAATGGGGCAGTGGCTTTCGATTCCGCTTGTTTTTCTCGGGATTATACTGCTTTGGAAGGAACGAAGGGGAGAAGTTGATCAGACAACTTTTCTAGAGTCTCGGTAAGCTTTTCCTTCGTCCATTCAGGATGACGCCCTTTAAGGAGGGTTTTATGCCACAAGATAAACCGGTCGTAGGTCGACTGGCTCCCGTCGGTCAGAAGATTATACCACAGATATTTGTAGAGAATCCACAGCCGCTTTTCAAGCTGCTCCTCAAAAGAAGCGAGGAGGGGATAGTGTTTGGGAGCTTCTCGTTTCATGTGATCGATAAAGGTTTCATGGTTCACCTCGTCCTCGGTGAGGCGGAGCGTTTGCCACTCTTTTTCTAGGAAGCTCAGGAGGGGAGTTTTGGGGTCGAAGTGGACCGAGCGGATAAGCATATCGTTTTGGGCCACCCAGGTATCGACCTTTTCCTGCACCGTCTCTTCATCGAAATGAAGGGCATTTACCTTTTTGAAGAACTGGACAGTGTTGCTGATGATCATCCGGAACGATTGCTTGGGGTTGTCGATGAGGACATTGGCAAGCTCTTTTTCTAAAAGGGCGAGAAGATCGAGAGGGATATGGGAGAGAGGGGCCCCTCCCTCTTCGATCATTTTCCAGATGAGAAGCTCAAACTGTTCGAGCTGGGACTTACTTAAGCAGGGCAGTGTTATGGCCTGCTTATAAGCTACAAAAATGGCATCTTCGGAAGCGGCATCGCCCATCAGATGAAGTTCTGCATTGATAAAGACAAAAAGAGCCTGATCAAGGTCGGGAGGGAGCATCCCCTCTTTTCCAATATGACCGATCATGGCGCGGAGCTCTTTTTCGCTCACGTTTTTGGGAAGAGCTGCGGCAATGGTGTAAAGGGCTAAGATTCTTTGGATCAGCTCGACGCGGTGCTCATCACTTGTTAACTCTTGGTTAAACTTTCCCATTTCGATCTGGTTACGGACAAAACTTTCGATCTCTTTCCGCTCCTTTAAGGAAAAGTGGCAGGTAACTAAAGAGCTATGGTAGAGCTTTTCAGCCAAAATCATCGAAAGGGTCGAGGTAAGCTCGTTTTTTTTAGCGAGTGTTTTCACTTCGTTATAAGAGCTCAAAGTTTTGAGAATTTCCCTCTTCAAAAGACCGGGTTCTAAAGAGCACGCATTCAGGGAGTCAATTCCCAGTAAAGCGGAAGTAGGCACCACATCTTTTGCGCCGCATTCTTCCCCTATAGCGCCTGCGGCTATGGGGTCGTCATTTGGTGCAAAATCTATAGCACCTACTCCACTTTCCTTAGGAATGCACCCCCTGAACGCGTACTCTGAAGCAGATGTTTCTAGTTGCGTCTTAACGATCAGTTTATCGAGCTTATCATACTCATCATAGGGACTTTTTGCTTGAAAAGAGCTCAACCCTTTGAGGAGATGTTTTTGAACTGCCCAGACAATCTTAGTCAGATGGTCCACTTTGGGGCGGGTTCCCTCAAAGGTAGCGATACATTCTGAGAGCTTGACAGCGATATGTTCGGCAATGGTGTAAGGGGGAAGGTGGTAAGGGGCTGTTTCCGCTTTTAAATTCTCCCGGATCATATACTTGAGGTTCAACGCCCCATTTTCTTTGACGGCACCCCGCTGCCCCTGGATCTTTTCATAGTAGTAAGAGACCTTCTCCCACATTTTTTTAAGAGCAGAAGCGCCCAAACGGTACTTGGGAAATTTTTCCTTAAACTCAGGGAGGATTTTTGCAAGGAGATTTACCTCAATCTTTCCAGACCAACTTTTTGAGCTTCCCGACTCTTCGATCTCCCCCTTAATCTTCTTTGAAAGGAAAAGGCTTAAATCGGAAAAGGGGTCATAAAAATCTTCTGCCTCATCGATCGGGTAAAGGGGAGTCCCCCCTTCTATAAAACGGTAATCGGCTTGATTCATTTCATCATTTGGCTGATAAAGACCTGACATAAAAAAGACCCGCTTATTTGAACACTTGATTCCTTCTATGGCAACTCCAATTATTTTTTTCCAAGCTTTTTCTTGCAAAAAACAACAAAAAAATTTAGAAGGGAGATTAAAACTAATTTTCAGAGGTGTTTTCATGAAGACGTTCTTGCTAGCCTGTATGATTTTTCTAACCAATATCGGTTTCTGTAATGATCCGACAAAAAATATCCATTTCCCAGCTCCTGCAGCTCCTAACGGCCATAATGCCGTTTCCTGTATGGACGGAGGATTCTCTCTTAAAGGGGAGTTTTTATGGTGGCGTGCTCAGATGGGTAACCTTGACTATGCCTTTAAATCGGGAACAACGATCTCTTTAGTTCCCCCTATTGTTGCAAGTACTAAGATCCGAGAGCCCGATTTTTCGTTTGATCCCGGTGTCCGGTTAAGCCTTGGCTACGACTTTGGAAAAGAGCGGGCTGACCTATTTTTAAAGTGGACCTATCACTATACCGACGCCACAGACCAAACAGGAAACTCTAGGACTTCAGGAAGCCTTATCTCAACGAAAGACTTAATCTCTGAGAACGGGGTTCTTGTCATTACGAGCGCAGATAGTGGCAAAATCCAATGGCAAACCCGTCTAAATATGTTCGACCTTAACATGGGATATGAGTACTTTATAGGTCCCCGATTTTCTGTAAGACCTTTTATGGGACTTAAAGGGACCTGGATCGATATGGATACTGCCGTTAATTACCAAAGTGTTACAGGTCCAACCTCTAGCTTTTCTTCTGTTCGCTTTAAAAATAAGGCTGATTACTGGGGAGTGGGTCCTCAGGTGGGCGTCGATGGTTCTTTCCACCTTGGGTGGGGCTTCTCAATCTTTAGCAATAGCTCCATTGCATTTGTGTACGGAAATTATGACCAAGAGTTTAAACAAACAACCTCCGCAGGAGGAAGAATCACTGCCAAGCACGATAGCTTCTCAAGGCAGCGGGCGATTGGAGCTATTGCCATTGGGCTCAACTGGACCCACTGTTTTTCCAATCACTACCTGCTAGGGTTTAACCTCGGTTGGGAAGGGCAATACTTTTGGAACCAGTACCAGTTCCGGTTTGCAAAAGACTCGACCTACCATGGAGACTTGACCTATACCGGACTCAATGCAGGAATTCGTTTTGACTTTTGATCACTTACTTGGCATAATAAGAACTTTAGTAGAACCCAAGGCTAAACCATGAATCACATGACTATTATGGGACATCTCGGGGCCGATCCCGAAGTCCGTTTCACTTCCTCAGGACAAAAAGTGACCACCCTCCGTGTGGCAAGCAACCAAAGACGGGGAGGACAAGACCACACCTTTTGGTGGCGGGTCACCATTTGGGGAGAGCACCTCGACAAAATTCTTTCTTATTTCAAGAAAGGGAGCGCTATTGTTTTGATGGGGGAAATGCGTAAACCCGAGATTTATACCGATAAGAATGGGCAGCCCCAAATCTCTCTTGATTTTGTTGCGCATAACATCTCCTTTCCTCCTTTCGGAAAAGGAGACCAGCAACAAACAACTTCAACCTATGGCAGCAGTGTTTCAGAGCAACAGGCAACCCCCGCCTATAGCAGCGCTCCCGAGCAGCAACCTCCTATTCAACAAGGACAAGGAGAACAACCAGCTAGCTCTTCTGCCTTTAGCGAGGATGAGATACCCTTTTAATGGATTTTGCAACCCCTTCCAAACGGCCTAAAGCCGACCTTGTTGTCGTCCCCTGTTTCAAAACGAAAAAGGGGGCAGTTCTTGCTGCCACTGTTTCCGACCTCAAAGGAGCGGTAACCCCGATCCTCAAAGCCGGAGACTTTAACGGCGAAGAAGGGGCAACCATGCTTGCCTACCTGACCGGCAAAACCGAAAAGCGACTCCTTTTCCTCGGTCTTGGAGAGGAGAGCTGCACAATGGAGGGGCTCCGTAGGGCCTATGCTGCGGCGATGAAGCGGTGCCAAAATAAAAAATGGCCCACCGTCAATTTCCTCCTCCCCAAACATCCCAAACTCGCCGTTGACGACGTCACCCGCGCCGTTTCCGAGGGGATCGCACTCAGCAGCTATGTCTTCGATGAGTGGAAGTCCAAAGAGGGAAAAAAGCCTTTCTTCATTAAGAAGGCAAACCTGATTGGCGCCAAAAACAAAACCATTCCAGCCAAAACCTTAAAAATCTTAAGTGGTGTGAACCTTGCGCGGAACCTCATTAACCGGAACGCCCTTGACATCACCCCCCAAGCTTTAGGGAAAGAGGCCGAAAAAATCGCCACGGCTTTCCCCGTGGTTAAAGCGACCATCCTCAACAAAAAAGCGCTTGAAAAAGAGAAGATGGGACTCCTTCTTGCTGTGGGAAATGGTTCCTCCATGGATCCTGCCCTTATCATGCTCGAGTATAAAGGAGCACCCCGCTCCGATGACCTCACAATGGTTGTGGGGAAAGGGGTCACCTTTGATACCGGAGGACTCAACCTCAAGCCGACCAACTTTATCGAAGATATGCGGACCGACATGGGAGGAGGAGCAGCAGCCATTGGGTTGATCCAAGCTGCCGCCAGCCTCAAGCTCAAGGTCAATATCGTTGCCGTTGTTCCCGCAACAGAAAACGCCATGGATGCCCATAGCTATAAGCCAGGCGATGTCTATCGCGCCCACAGCGGAAAAACGGTTGAAATTACCAATACCGATGCCGAAGGAAGGCTTATCCTTGCCGACGCCCTCTCCTATGGACAAAAGCGATTTAAGCCAAACCGCATCATCGACATGGCGACCCTGACCGGAGCCGCTGTCGTTGCCCTTGGGGAAGAGCGAGCAGCCCTTTTTTCCAATAACGATACGCTTGCCAAACTGTGCGAAAAAGCAGGGGAGACAACCGGTGAAAAAGTGTGGCGGATGCCCCTGGATCCCGAGTACCGCAGCCTCATGGACTCGAGTATCGCTGACATCCGTAATGCAGGAAAAAAGCGGGCTGCTGGGTGCATCACCGCCGCCATTTTCCTTCAAGAGTTCGTCGAAAAAAAGACCCCCTGGATCCACCTCGATATCGCAGGGACAGGCTTTATCGACGCTCCTGAGCACTACCACCTCTCTCAGGCAACAGGATTTGGGATCCGCCTTCTGATCGAAATGATTGAATGTTTGTCATCAAAGTAGACATACCGCTCCTCAACTTCCTCAAGGAGAAAACCAACCTATCTGGCCGCGCCATCAAGCAGGCCCTCGAGCAAGGAGGGTGCCGCGTGAACGGAACCCTCGAGCGCTTTGCCTCCACCAAGCTAAAAAAAGGGGACAAAGTCTCCTTCCGTCTTCCTAAAAAAACCGAGGTCCCCTCTCTCACCATCCTCCGTCAAGAGCCCACCTTTACCCTCTTTAATAAACCCTCTGGCATCGTAACTGCCGCCCCTCCCGGCCACCACCTCGTTCACCGCCTCGATAAGAGAACCTCTGGGGTGCTTCTGATGGCCCGTACCCTTCCAGCCAAAAAAGCGCTCGAAGCCGCCTTTAAAAAGCGGGAGGTGAAAAAGGTCTATATTGCTTTAGTGAAGGGGATCCCCCGCAAAACAGAAGGGACGATTGAAAATACCTTAGTGAAGAAAGGGGCGTTTCAGGGGCAGACCCTTTACGGTTCGGCCCGCAATGGAAAACTTGCCATTACCCATTGGAAAGTGCTTAAGAAGCAGAAGGGGTGTTCCCTGATCGAGCTTCATCCCGAGACGGGGCGCACCCACCAGCTTAGGGTCCATATGGCCGAGATGGGACATCCCATCCTCGGTGATCTTCAATATGGGCGGCAGGTGAGCTTTTCCCCAGAGATCGATCGCCTATGCCTCTATGCCTACCGCCTCACCTTTCCCCACCCACAGACAGGGAAGAAGGTGCAGGTGACTGCACCTCTTCCAAAGGGCTTTAAGCTTTTACTTGATCGGTAAGGGCAGGGGCTTTTGTTGGTCTGAAGTAGTAGTAAGCAAGGCCTAGCACTAGAATAGCGAGGATGGAGATTCCTATCATAGTACGTTTATGTTTTGCGTCAACTATTTTTGCCGGTTAGCGACAATTATCTTTGCCGCTTTACCTCTCTCAGATTAACTGCGTAATTTCTGTATAATCTGTTCCTGTT
>NZ_JAAEJV010000055.1 GCF_015356785.1 Candidatus Neptunochlamydia vexilliferae
TTAAGTGGGAAGGACTCGACTTCCACGTCAAACAAAAACCCAGCCATCCCCTCATGGAATATGCCATCTACAACCTCACCTCCCGCCTCTCCGGAGAGGCCCCCCCCCTAACAGAACTCGCCCGCTTAGAACCTCCTGGCCAAAAAACCTACCCCATCCTCATTTCCCAAACCATCCCCGGAGAAAACCTCAAAACAGCCCTTAGCAAAAAAGCACTAAAGCTCGACCGAAAACACCTCACCTGGAACCTCCTCACAGCAATCCTCACCCGCCCCGGAGACGGAAGAACCTCCAACTACATCCTCAACCAAGGAAAACTCCACTGCATCGACAACGACATCGCCTTCGTAGCCCCCATCGTCAAAAACTGGGGCCGATCAACCATCAACTTCTGCTCCGTCCTCTTTTGCATCGATCCCCAATTTAAACTCCATCCCGAAGTAGTAAAAAACTTCCTCAACCTCGACCCCCAACTCATCCTCACCAGCTGGGTCAAAGATCTCGAAGCCAAAGAAAAAAAATACACCTCCCTCTTTACCCTCAAACAGCGACAAAGACTCTATAACGAAGACCAAGAAAACCAATTCACCCCCACCCTCCTCTTCCGAGAAGGAGAGATGGCCACCCTCTGCACCCAGTTCAAAAAACTCCAAGAAGTTTTAAAACAGCCCCAAACCGCCAACACCCTCCTCTCCCACCTCGTCAACCTCCACAAAGACGATTTCAGCACCAGCCTCATCGGCCCCTACATCCAAAAAGCCTACACCTTCAAATCAGGCTCCATCGAAAACCGCCTCAAAACAGCAACCGGAGCTCGCGAAGACCGTTCCAAAACCACCCCCCAAACCATGAAAGCCACCCTTGGCAAAATCCCTAAACTCGAAGAGATCGAAAACCACAAACTCTACACCCTCGAAAAAGCCAAACAAGAGCTCATCGCCTTCCCCATGAAAGGACAAGGCCATCTTCTCAAAAATGGCCTTGAAATCAACTTCTCAAAGCTCCCCACCCCAAACCGCCAACGCCTTCTCTTCGAAAGCTTAAGCCTCCTCACAAACAAAAAAATGACCAGCTTCCGTATCCCCCACTGCACCGTCCTGACCCCCGAAAAGCTCACCCCTTTTTTCCACCACGGCCTAAAAATCCTCGACATCCGCGGTTCCAACTTAGAAAGTCTCAGTAACCTCCCCAAAGAAGCCCCCAACATTGAGAAGTTGTACCTCAGTGGATCCAAAAAGTTGAGATATTTTGAAAATAGGGGGCTCTTTAACTCACCCCCCCTAGAACTCCTCAAACTTCAAGAGCTCCACATCGCCCGGTGCGATCGCCTCACCTCCATTCGTCTCAAGTCCCACTCCCTCAAAGTCCTCAAAGCCAACAAAAACCCCAACCTAACAACCCTTCTTTTAGACGTTTTCCATCTGCCAAAACTCGACCTAGAAAATACCCCCCAAATCGATATTCAAGCGCTTCGAGAAGCCTTGAGCCAAGAGGGACGTGTCAGACAGTTTAACAAAGGACTTAACGACAAAGAAAATCAAAAAACCATCCAAAACTTCATTTCTTTGTCTTTAACCCAACTCGACCTTAGCCAGGGAAAGCTAACTCCTCCAGGTCTTCAGGTAATCGCGGAAATCATAAAAAAGAGTCGGACCCTTATCGATCTTAAAATCTTCGCTGATGCCACATCCAAAGAAGGTCTTGCCCCCCTTATGCAAGCAATTATTGGAAGTTCAACGTTGACCACTTTAAAGCTGGGTAAAGGAGCGCTCGACCCTCAAATGGTTCCCTTTATTGTTCAGCTGATCGACAAAAATCAGAACTTAAGGCGTTTAATCCTTTCCTATTTTCCACTATCGGAAAAAGAGATCGCTTCCTTGATGCAAGCTGCCACAAAAAGCAAAACCTTGGTGACATTTGATCTCCTTGGAAATGCCATTCCCTACGACATGGAAAAAGCCCTATACAAAAGCCTTCAAGAAAACCAGAAGCAGATAAAACCTCTCCTCCAAAGCAGCTCCTCTTCCAACTCAAGCGCCACAAGTAGCAGCTCTATATCGGTCACAAGGATACACTCTCACTCCTTCCCCATCCCTCCAATGGCTTTTGGCCCCAAAGAGTGGGAACGATACTTTGGACCAGTCGGAGAGGTGCCCCCCTTACCATCTAACATCGAAGAGATCCTCAATAGCCCCTGTCCCATCTGGAGTGATAAAAAGGTCAAAGAGACCCATCTCCTCACCCTCATTCCCAAAACGGTCAAAGGAAAGCCCCTGACCCTCAACACCCTTCAAACGCTCATCGAATGGCCCAAAGGAAACGGCCATGCCACGAAATATCGCTATTATAATGGTAACCTTAAAAAGGATCTTGGAGACCAAGAAGTGCTCTACCCCTACTGGATCCTGATGAGCCACGACGTTATCCCCAATAGTCGCAATAAAAAGTATAGCGATCAAAAAGGCCTCGCTAAAACCCTCAGCCAAAAGAGCCAGAAACCCTACACCCTTCCCAAAGCGCTCGAAGCAGCAGTCACGATTCTCATGGAGCACACCCGTTCAGAAAAAAAGTTCTACCAAAATGATCCCTTGACCTATACCCGGTGTCAGAAAACGTTAAATGATGGGTATCTACCAGCGATAGGCGGTTTTTCTGCTGATGGTCTTTATCTCAACTACTGCTACGATGGTTGGGAGGCTGAGAACGTTGGGGTAGGGGTTGTCAGGAAAGTTCCACACGGTAGTGGGTAGTAGGAGCATGGGTTCTTGAGTGGGGGCATTGGATGGCCACCGCAGGCGGCCCGAAATTTTTTTCTAGAAAAACCTAGCGGAGGGATTCAATCTCTTCGCTTGAAAGTCCGGTTGCTTCAGAAATTTGATTGACTGGAAGGCCCTGCTTAAGCAAAGTTTGGGCGATTTCTAAAGCTTTATTGGCTTCACCTTCTTTATGAGCTTTTCTTTCTGCAGCTTCTATAACCGCTAAGTGATCTCTTTGGTCATTAATGCTTGCTTCATAAGCTTTACGTGTTTTCGGGTCTGCAGAAAGCATCTCGAGCCGCTCTAAAGCTCTTTGGAAAATAGGATCCTTCTTTAGAAGCTCTCTTTCTTCTTCTTTAAGAAAGGGTGCATTGTTTAGAATATGGATCCATATCTCTTTATCCGTCTTGAGTTTATTAACGGGCTTTGACTTAAATTTCTTAAGATCAACGATAGTTGCTTTCCAATGATCAAAGATGTGCTCGTTAGAAGCGGAGATCTCGGGTTTAAACCGATAGGTTTCTACGACTTCATGATGATTTAAGATTCCATTCTTCTCTCCCTGGCTACGATGGAAATCTATAATTGCTAGGATGTGGACTTTTGGAAGGTCGGCCCAACCAATCATTTTCTTAGCCTTTTTGTCGTTTGAGTTCTTTGAAGAAATGGGTTGGTGGTAGTGGTACTCTATTTGCTCGGTGTAGTCTTTACCTAAGTAATAGAGAAGCCTTTTGTCAAACCCATCGTGATTATAGGTTTGCATTTCAATAATATAGCGCTCTCCTCTTCTGGTTTTAACCGATAGGTCAACAAAGGCCGAAGGCTTTCTTACTTCGACACGCATCTTTCTAGGGTCAAGGAACTCCTCAACTTCTATGCGGTCATCTCCTTCAAGGCCTAAAACAGCATTAATAAAGCTTTCTAGAATCTCTTTGCTACTTTTGTCACCAAAAAAGTCCTTGAACACGACGTCAATTTTGATATCTAACAAGTCTATCATGTCTCTAATACTCCATTGCCTGCAATTTTACCATGAAAGGCGCAGTCTGTATATCCTTTTTTGTCTGGAAAGCCCGAGCAATTATGTGATATCTATCGAAAACGCTCCCGGTTGAAAAAAATCTCAAAAAAGGGTAAAATCGAGGAAAGTAGAAACTTTAGGAGCACCATGGAAGCGATCAATCCCCGCGTCGACATTGCCTTCAAAAAAATATTTGGCATCGAAGAAAATAAAGACCTACTTATTTCTCTGATTAACTCGATTGTGGGAGAAGAAGATCAGGTTGTTGATATCACTCTGTTAAACCCCTATAACCAGAAAAACTTTAAAAGTGACAAGCTGTCGGTTTTAGATATCAAAGCCAAGGGCAGCACGGGTAAAAGGTTTAATATCGAGATCCAAATTACAGATGAGGGTGACTATGATAAAAGGGCTCTCTATTACTGGGCAAGGCTCTACACCGAACAGCTAGAAACAGCTCAAGACTATTCCACCTTGGAAAAAGTGATTGGGATCCACATCCTCAACTTTACCTCAATTCCCAAAGCAGAAAAATACCATAACGTCTTCCACATTACCGAAAAAGAGACAAACTTCCATTTTTTTAAAGACCTCGAACTCCACACAATTGAGCTTAAAAAATTCACCGACTCATTAAGCAAAGAGCTCGAAGGTATGATTCCGAAAATCCAAAATTCTCTAGACATGTGGTCGGCATTTCTTACCCGGAACAATCTTCTCAAAGTAGACAAACTTCCGAAGCCTCTAGATACTCCTGAGCTTAAAAAAGCCTTGAACGTTTTAAATGTCATGAACTTTAACTCTGAGGAAAGAGAGGCCTATGAAAACCATCTCAAGTGGCTCCGCATCGAGACAAATACACTAAAAAAAGCTGAGGAAAAAGGGGTCAAAAAAGGTATTCAACAAGGAATAAAGCAAGGACTTAAACAAGGCATAGAACAAGGACTTAAGCAAGGCATGGATCAGGGGCTTGAACTAGGGACAGAGCAAGGCATTGCAAAAGGGAAAAGAGAAGTCGCCTTGGCACTCCTTAAACAAAGCCTTTCGATCGGTCAAATCTCCGAAGCAACCGGACTATCAGAGGAAGAGATCGACCAGCTTTCTGACCCCGTTTTATCAAGGGATTAGCAAAGGTTTTTCCCATTACCCCCTTGATAAAAATTTTTATTTCCGCAAAAATGGTGCTGTTTTCAATTGGAGATAGCAATGGCATCCTCTTCCAACCAACTCGGAAAGACCCCAATCGGAAACCACTCTCTCGAGTTCTACAATATCAAGGGGAAGGTCGTTGCCCACCTCTATACTCAGACCTCTAAGCCAAAAACCTGTATTCTCGAGGGGTTAGAAACCACCCACCGCTACAGCTATGAGACATTGACCGGAAAGGCAAAAGAAACAATAGACACCTTCTTACGAAGCCACGATATTTCTTTAAAAACATGGAACCTTTCACCGATCAAAGAAAAAAAGAGGTCTTCTCTCTTTTTTGGGAAAAAGCTTGCTGAGATCCGGATCGGTAGAGAAAAAAACAGTGTCAAGTACAAGCAGCTCGATCATTTGATCGAGCTTATCGAACGCTCGGATGGAAAAAATAAAGAAGAGCTCCTCAAGGGGGCAAATCAGCTCTACATGAACCTTCTCAACCAAGAAGAGATTCCACAAAAAGAGCAGGGATTAGAAAAGATCTCGAAAAAATACCAAACAATCGTCGATCAACTTACAACCTCCCCACCCGAAGTAGGTGAACTTCTAAAACTGCAAGATGAACTCCAGCAGGTTCCTGCAAATCACCGCTCCTCATTTTACACCACATTGAGTGAGCAAATCGAAGCATTAACCATCGTTGCCCTGACAGACCAAGCCACTTTACCAGAAAAGCAGACTACTTTTAGCTTGGGAGAAAAGGACTATCAAGTGGTCCCCACCCGTGGAGAGGGCGCTTGCGCCCTCCACGCCCTCCTTGGAACTGAAAGTGGAGGAATCTACCGCTTTCCCGGTGAAAGCACCACCTCCTCTAGCCGAGCAAAAACCTCCTTTACCAACCATTTTAAAGAGGCTCTTAAAAAACGAGATCCCCACACGATAGCCCTATTTATCGGCCTAATCCAGTCTCACCTCACCTCAACTGATCCCTCCTCCCAGATGCTTTTTAATGACAGTCAACCGGGGAAGGCCCTGGTAGAAGAGGCGAAAAGACTCTCAGTCCCTTACATCACTGAGAGAGAAAAGATCAAAAAAGAGGAAGCTCTCCTCTGGCTCCAAGAAATAGAACAGTCCCAGGACATCCTATCCCACCTCTTCTCTGAGGTAGAAAAAATTACAGATCCCACCAGCTTCTACTACCGAAAGTCGGAAGAGGAGCTCGCGCTAATCTTCAAGAAAGAGCCCCTCCGCCTCCTCAGTCGGATCAATGAGGAGAGACCCCTTTACCTTAGCATTCTTCGAAATGATGCAAAAAAGGCAATTGAAACCCTCCAACTCGCTAAGGAAGATCTCCTCAGAAAAGAGAGCGCCCAAAAAAAGGGCTGGATCCTATCAGAAAAGATGGTGGACCACTATATCGAAACGGTTAACCACCCCCCTTTCTATCTCAACACCCAAGAGATCGAGCTTGCCGCCCACCTCTTTCAAAAAAAAGTCCTCATTGTCAAGTCTGAAGGAGGAAATATCGTTCCCGCTACTTCCCCCATTAATAACCAGCTCTCCACCCCACCAATCATCATCCACCACCAAGGAGCCCACTTCTCCCGATGTCTCCCCACCAACATACTCTTCTCATCAGACCAAAAACTCTCACCAATCTTTCAAACACTGACCCAAGAAAGAAGTTCCACACCTCCTCTAAACAGGTCAACACCACCGATCCCTGTCTTACCAAAGAAGCCAGAAAAAGAGAAACTTGAACCTCCCCCCTGCCCGCTTAACCTCGCACTCCTTAAACAAACAGAGGAAAGGGTTGCAAAAAACGAAAGAGAGCAAAGCCTCAAGGACTTCCGCCTCCTTCTCTTTCAGGTTAACAATGGAACCACCTCTCAAGCCTTCGACCGCCTCTATGCCCTTTCCCTTTTTTTCCTCAGCTACCTTCCTAAAGGACTCTTTGAACAGCTTTTGGGAGCCCAAAAGATGATCCCACGGCTCCTCAAATATACCCCTTCAAAGGGGAAGGAGCAGCTCGCGCTTGCCACCCTCTGTGGTCAACGGTATCGCGAATGGGCAGCTCCCCTCAAGGGAGATGCCAAGATTAACGAGAGCATCCTCGCCATGGAGTACTATAGCAACGCAATTGGACTTGCTACTCAATACGCTCCAGAAAAACTCAAGGCTCTCCACAAAGAAGCCTCCAAGCTCTTCATCCCCATCATCAAAGAGAAGCTTGTCGATACACAACTCTATAAAGAAAGACTTGCTCAGTGCGAACAAAATGCCCACCCCGAAGATTTTGAAAAAATCCTTAACGAGATCCAAAGGCTACGGGCCTTTCAGTGTGATGGAGGTGACTACCTCCTCAAACTCTACCAACAAGCCCAAGAAGTCCTCATCAAAGTGCGAGACAATAGAGCTGACAGTTTCTCCCATCTTGCCCACCCTATTGGAGCAGGTCTAACCCCCACCCCTCTACCCCAAAATCCAACCTACATCACCGAGAGATATCGAACAGCCCTCGATGAGTACCGGAAAACCTTCCCCACCCAGAATGGATCTTCCATACGGAATCTCCAGAAAAAGCAAACCGAAGACTTTATCACATTTTTAAACACCCACATCCTCAAAGACACCTTTGCAATCCTCGGCCCGCCTCCCCCCGGCTATGCCCTCATGGCGATGGGATCCATCGCCCGAGAGGAGGTCCGCCCCTACTCCGATCTCGAATGGATGATCCTCATCAAAGAAAAGAGCCACTTCGATTACTTCCAGACACTCGACCGCCTCATCAATCTCCAGCTCACCTCCCTTGGAGAGCCCCGTATAGGGACGAAAAACCCTTTCACCGCTCTCCAGTGCCCCTCGGGACTCCACCTCGATCATGGAAGCCATTCCACAGACTACATCCGGAAACCAAAAGAAATGGCAAACCAAACCGGACTAAAAACTGAAGAAGATCCAGCAAGTCTTTCTCATACCCTTCTTAGAACCCGTTACCTCGATACAGACAGTCCAGAACTGATTTCCAAATATAAAAAAAAGGTCCAAAAAATCTTAGACACCCCCGCAGGTAGCAAAACAGTCCGCCAATGGCGGGCCCTCTTGCTCATCAAGGAGAGAATCACCGATTACAAAAAAGTATGGAAACAAGAGGTTACAGAGACGGTTATATCCAAGCAAATTCAAGAATTGGGAATTTGCCAAAGCCAGCGCCCCAGGTTTAGCTCCCTCGAAGGAGATGCTGGCGCGAGCAAAAACCAATTCTCGAATTTATCTGGGTCTAACCTCAAAGAGCAATACATCAAGCCCCTCTTTCTCCTCATCGGCGATCTCGCTCTCTACTTTGGGATCGATAAGACAAACACCCTCGACATCTTAGATGGGTTTAAAAATAGAAAAATCTTTGACCCCCTCACCCGCTCTCTTCTAAGGGAAAGTGTCGAAATGCTTTACACGATCCATGTCGACCTCCAACCTCTCAAGGATCATGAAACGCTCCTTTCTCGTACCTACTTTCTCCTCCTTGAGCCCCTCTACACCTATCTCGAAAAGGTTCTTGAAGGAGCGCTTCAAAAAAGCAACAAGTCCGATCCAAAAGAGGTTAAAAAAACTCAGCTTGCTCCCCTCGAAAAAAGTCTTATCAACCTCTCTCTTCCCCAATTGACCTTCAACCAGATCCTCTCCCTTGCATCTAATCCTCTCGAAGCAACAGCCCCACTTGAGACCTTTGTCACCTGCATGGCTCAAAAAGTCTCCGAAGAAAAGCGCCACCTCTATTGGTACAAAAAACTCTCCCAATTCACCACCTCAGAGCCACTCAGAAGCCTTTACCTTAAAACCCTCCTCCAACAGAAAAAAACAGATCTCTATAACCTGCTCGCTCCCATCCCCAACCGCGAGGGAACCCGACAGTCGGTCTTGATCGAGGAGCAGGCGTTCTATAAATCACTCACCCGCCTGACGCAAAAAACAAAATCAGCCGCTACCATCACCAGCCCCACGCTCGGAACCCGCTACATCAAAGAGACCCTCTTCGATGACCTCTTCGATTCCTCTGACAATATCAGCGATGACTATCCCGGAGAAGAGACAACAGAGGGGTATAGAAGTGCCCACAATGTCTGCCACCTCAAAAAAGAAGAGCTCGACCTCCACATCAAACAAAAACCCTACCACCCCCTTATGGAATATGCGATTTATAACCTCACCTCCCGCCTTTCAGGAGAGGGCCCCCCTCCTACCGAACTTGCAAAAATTACCAAAGGAAACAACACCTACCCCGTCCTTATTTCCAAGACTGTCCCCGGTATCAACCTTCAAAAGGCCTTAACAAAAAAAACACTTCCCCTAGATGGGAAACACCATACATGGAATCTCCTCCTATCGATTCTCACCCGTCCTGCCGACGGACGAGCACCCAACTATATCTATAACCGGGGGAAAATCACCTCTATCGACAACGATATCGCCTTTGCGATCCCTATACTTAAGGGAGAAAAAAGCTCAGAGGCTTGGAAAAGAAAGCTCGACTTCATGCTTGGAAGGCTTCCTGAAAAAGATGTCGGTAAGCCAATGCCCCATGACACCGTCCGCTTTTGTTCGATCCTCTTTACCATTAATCCTGGCTTTAAACTCAAACAAGATGTTATCAAAGATTTCTGCAATCTCAAACCCAACCTTATCCTTGAAGGCTGGATAAAAAATCTTGAAGCCAAGGAAAAAGAGTACTGCGCCTTATTTAACGAAAAAACCCTTGAAAAACTCTTTAAAGAAAATGCTCTTAGAACCTTCACCCCTACCCTTCTCTTCCGTAAAGGGGAAATGGCCACCCTATGCGCCCAATTCGACTATCTTCAGAGATTTCTTAAAAGCTCTCTTAATGTCAAAAGAAAAGTAACAGCTAACCGACTCCTTGACTCCCTTATTAACCTAAGAGCCAAAGACTACAGTACGCAAAACATTGGGAAATACCTCAGTAATGCCTATAAGAATAGGGGAAAAACGGCTGAAAACCGTCTCGAAAAAGCGGTTGGAAGAACGGTTAGGCAATCCTCCACCTCAATTGGTGCTCAATATTCCTGCTATGGCAAAGAACTCACCTACAAGGAGATTAAAAAAGGACTCCTTTCTATTTCTAAAGCAAAAGAAGAGTTCCTCCTCTATAGCACCTTCAAAACAGCCCGCGCCATCAAAGAAGGGATCGAGGTTGATTTTATAAACCTAGTAGGAGACGATGAAAGAGAGCGTATTCTTACTTCCAGCCTTAAGCTGAACTTGCTTAAAAACTACTCCTCCCTTCATATCCAGGGTTGCACAACCCTCAATACGCCAACCTTACTTCCTTTTCTTCACAGAAACATCAAGATCCTTGATCTAAGCGGCTCTGGCATTGTTTTCTTCAAAGAAATCGGAGACAAGACTCCCTCTATCGAAGAGCTCAATCTCTCCTGCTGCCTTAACCTTCTATCTTTGGAAATCCCAGGGAAAGAAGCTACAGCTTTTAAACCAGAAACTCCCCCTTCACAGATCAACCTTCCCAACCTCAAAAAACTTAATCTCTCATACTGCCATCAACTGGCAACTATTCGTCTTAATGCTCCCAAACTTGAGACACTCAGCCTACGTAACTCTGCAATTTCTAACTTTTCAGGGTTTGGAAATACTCTTCCTCACCTTAGAAAACTTAATCTTAGCTTCTGTAGCAAGCTTCGCTCTATAGAAATCCCTGGTCTAGCAACTTCCCTACCAGTCCGTCTTCCCAAGCTTAAAAGCCTCAATGTCTCTCAATGCCGCCAACTGACAACTATTCGTCTAAAAGCTTCAAGTCTTTATTCATTCAAAAATACCTACACTCCAGCACTCAAAAATATCCATATCGACTTGAAAAATTATGACTATGCAAGACTCAATCATTCTCTCCTCAAAGCCCAAGGACTTAAACGAAGCATAGCGCAAAATAAAAAGGATATTGCACGCCTGTTATCCAACCAAGATCTTCAAACGTTGGACTTAAGCTTTTGTGTAATTAACAATAAGTGGGCTGAAATAATAGCACAGCTTATTACCAAAAGCAAAGCACTAAAAGAGGTTAAACTAAGGTACTCGAAGCTTTCCGAAAAAGCGATTGCAGGTTTGCTCGATGCTACCAAAAATAGTTCAACCCTAATCAACCTTGATCTCACAGGAAATAAAGTACCTATAGAGCTTGATCAAGCAATCTACGAGTGTTTACGCAAAAACCAGGTAAGCTTGCATAGACATACAGCCCCCCAATTACCTAAAATAGCTTTTGGCCCTGAAGAATGGGAGAAATATATTGGATATGTCGATAAAACGGTTCCCTTGCCTTCAAATATCGAAAGTATTCTTAATAGCGACTGCCCAATCTGGAGAGGTAAAAAAACAAAGGATACCCATCTTTTAACTTTTATCCCTCAAAAAATAAATGGCAAGCCGCTTACAATCAATAGTTTTCAAGACCTTATAGAAAGCAAAAACTTAGATGACAAAGCTGCAGCATATAGATATTACTACGTTAAGCTCAAAGAAGATCTCGGTAACCAAAAAGTTCCCTACCCCTACTGGATCATGATGAGCTACGATGTTATTCCAAACAGTCGTGGTAAAGACTATACAGCTCAAGAAGCTATGGTAAAGATGCTCAGCAAAAAAACTGAGCAACCCTATGATCTCCCCAAAACGCTTGAAGCTACGATAGTAGCCTTAACAAATTACATTCGATCTAAAACAATGTTATATGCTGATAAACCTCGAACCTACACCCGGTGCCAGGAGATGCTGAGCGATGAATATGGTGCAAAGGTTGGCGGCTTCTCGTCTGGCGGCCTCGGGCTGGGGATCAACTTTTGGGAGCCTGATAGCATTGGAGTAGGAGTTGTCAGAAAATTTTCACAGGGTAGCGGTTAATTGGGTCGCCTAAGGCTACCCAAATTTTTTTTCGAAATTCTTCTTTATTGACAGCAACCGTTACTCTGTGCCGGTAGGCTTGCTCATTTTTGCTCCCCCTACCATGTCCCTTTCAATGAACCCTTCTATCCTGGAGAGTCTTGAATCGAGTTGTCTAAGATCCAAGGAGACTTTCTCAAATTGAGCCGATATTTTTTCAAATTTTTTCCCAAAAATGGTTACCAAGGCTATGTATAATGGTCCGATAAATTAGAGCCACCTGCTAAGCTTATAACCTCCGTAACAAGGAGGCCAAAAGTGGCAAAGAAAAGAAAAACATATTCAGCGGAGTTTAAGCTCAAGGCAGTACTAGAAATCCTGAAAGAAGATAAAACAGCATCACAGCTAGCAGGAGAACTAGAGGTAAATCCTATGGTACTTGCAGGTTGGAAAAAACACTTTAAAGAAGTTGGACTTCAGGTTTTTGAGAAGCCAAGAAGAGCCTCAGGGCTAAAAAGAAGTGAAAAGGAAAAAGCTGAGCTTTTCGAACAAATTGGGAGGCTTAAGATGGAAATAGAATGGCTTAAAAAAAAATTAGCTATATTGACCTAGTTAAGAGAAGATCACTTGTAAACCCTGAAGACGAGTGTTTTTCCCAACGAAAACAATGTGAACTACTTAGTGTATGGCGCTCAGGCTTGTACTATCAATCTTGAGGGCCAAGCCAAGAGGACTTGCAGTTAATGAGAGCAATCGATGAGCAGTATCTTAAAACCCCTTTCTACGGTAGGCGTAGAATGACTTTAGAGATTGTCAAAGTCAAGGAAAATTCCATAGGTATCGATGAGATAAATTCCATAGATCTACATAAAAATATTTTTACTCCCCCCTCTTACTTGTAATATCCTTA
>NZ_JAAEJV010000056.1 GCF_015356785.1 Candidatus Neptunochlamydia vexilliferae
ATAAACACGATATGGTATTTACAATCCCATTTAGAATGAGATAAACTCTCAAAAGACGATGTTGTATTCATAATTTTTTCCTTTGTTGGTCTGCCAAGCCCAACAAGGAAAATACAACATCATCTTTTTTCACTAAATCTTAAGGCCAAGCCTTGAAAGTCCACTGGTCAAACCAGTGGCTTACCTGTCAATGAGTTATTCTTGCCCAGCTCATTAGGCCCCGTAAAGAAATAGCTACCTCAATAACGGACAAATGCCCCTTCCAGGTTACGATTCACGCTCTTAAGGTCAAAGTGCTCGGGATCAAAATCCTTCCCCATCCACTGAACGGTATCCTCGTATTCAGGATGGTTCTTATCACACATGATTTCGAGGTTTTCCTCATAGCCCCAGACCCCTCCACAGTCTTCAGGAGGACAAGCCCTTGCTCCTTCTAGACATTTCGGGTAAAACACTCCCTTCTCTTTAGAAAGAATTGCTTCAACTTTCACCTTGTGTTCCCAGCAGTCGCCAAAGTCATACTCGTATAAAATCTCATCTTTTTCCCTCAAGCTAAGAGCAGCAAGCCTCTCATTAGAAAAGCCCTCTTCATCACAGCCAAACTCCTGATTGCCATACCTAAAACTATAAAGATGGCAGTTTTCCCAACCCATCGCAAGTTGAATCGTCCTATGGAGATCTTCCAGATCTCCAGCCATATCGATCAACACCCGTCTCCAGATCAATGGGTTCAGTCTTAGTAGAGAGATCTTCAGCTTTAAAATCTTTCCTGGCATATCAGCCTCCTTAAAGTTCAAAAGCTTCAGTTTCTAAAAAAACATCCTTTTTCTGAAAGAATAAAGATTATGCACCTAGCGCTAAAAGAGCCCTACAAAAAAATCGCGCCGGCGCCGAGGAGCTTTGCCTCGCACGCTCCTCTGCGTCAGAAGGCCCAACCCCAAAGAGACAAGTAGCCAAATGCCTATAGCTTCCGGGCGCCAACAACGCCAAAGTTCTCGTTGGTATGCCGAGGGTAGTAGGAGACACACAGGCCCCCAGCGGCGCAGCCGCCAATGGCCACAGGCCATTGGTTGTTATTCACTCTCTCTTGGCATCGGGTATAGGTGCATGAGTCAGTTGGTCAAAAAAAACTCTTTTTGGTGTCTTTCTCATGGATTAAAAAGGGCTACTGTCACCTCTAGAGACTTCGGTATGGTATATCCTTATGAAGGTAGGCGCGGAGAATATAATCAGATATCGAGCACCTTCTATAACTTCCAAGCTCCAATAAAACCGCAGGAATTACCTCCTACATCATAGGAATTACTAACATTTAGTCCGCCAGCACCAAAACACCCAATGGCCACAGGTCGTTCATTTGAAACTGGCCAGTGGTTGTAATACACCTTTTCGATACATCTTGTATAGGTCAATTTTGGCTTTTCTGGCAACAAATAGTCTCCAGGTTTCTCCTTTTGATATAGAAGAACTGCTATTGCAACATCTAGGACGTTTGGCAAGTTGTAGCTTCGAAAGTCATATTTCCGAATAATCTTATTTTGATCGCTAGAGGTTTTATTTCGTGTTGCTTCTAGAATACCTTTACTTAAAAGAACCCAATGAGAAGAACTAACCGTTTTGGCTCCTAAGCTTTTTTTTATATCGCTGTCATAATATTTATAATTTCCAAAAATTTTCTCTAAGTTATCAAGCGAAAGAGGAATCCCACTAACTTTTTTAGGGATCCAGACAAGGAAGTGGGTGTCAATAACTTTGCCAGTATACCCTTCGACTTTAAAGGGGGTTGGTTTATTGAGAATTGCGTTGATATTGCATGGAAGAAGTTGTTGTGGATCTTGTATGGAGTCAAGACCGAAATGCTTCTGCCATACGGTTTTCCCTAATGCAATAGACGGCAAGCGAGTACTCTGGCTATTTGAAGGGTTTGAGCTAATGGATAGATCAGAAAACTGGTTAATAAACGCATCGCTTGAATTTTGGCTGGAAGAAGAACTAGAGCTACTAGGGGTTAAGTTGCTTTGCTGGCTTTTTTGAATCTTATAGGTATTGGCTATGGTCGTTTGAAAAAGCTTGGTGAATTTGTCCTTAGAAATTCTCACCCCCGAGTTTTTATCAAAGCCTCCTAAGGTATGCACACCCATGATTTTAACCGAGCCAAACTCATCTTTAACCCAGATAGCGCTGCCGCTTTGTCCGCGATTTGTATCGATCTCATACTCGAAGATCTCTTTTTCAATGCTTTTGATTTTGTGGCTCATGCTCCACATCTGATCAAGGCCTTTGTCTCCAGGGTAACCGGTAATATTAAATGTGGCTCCTTTAAGGGAATCGTCGGGAGCGCTGCAGAGTCCTCCCCATCCGGTATACTTTCCAACCGACCTATCCAAGAGAAGGAGCGCGATGTCATAAGCGCGCTCTTTATTATTGGTATAGTTGTTGAATGTATAGGCTTTTATGACTGTCGCCTTTCCATAGGGGGCACTTTTTTCGTTGCGTCCAGGATAAGCAGTGATTTTGGTTGCCCACTTCTTGGTTTTTATGTCGTAAACGTTATGCCCACAGGTGAGAACGTGGTGGGGACCGATTAAGGACCCCGACCCTCCATACGTCCCATCTGAAAATTTCATTTCTAATTGGACATGGATGCTGTAGGGATACTCACTTGTTTTTTGGATCCTTTGACGCCCATCCTGCCCAGGAATGACCTTTTTAAGGACCGTCTCCTCTTGAAACTCATTGAGCTTTTTGTCCCGCAGCAGCATGATCCTTTGATTCTGCTCTTTTTTAAGGGGTGGGGAACTGGCGCTAAAGTAGACGTCCTCCATTTTCCCGTACTGAAACTTTCCAGGTTTGTACTGAACGGTTGTGCTATAGGTTCTTTCTACGATATTTCCCGTATTGATGTTGGATGAGCTGGCCATGATAAACCTCCTTTGGCTTTAAAGGACCAAGTCTTGCAGACATATAAACTTTTTGTAAAGAAGAAAGTTTATGCATTGGTTTGATAAGGCAGAAAGAGAATCCCTTCATCGGGAAGGCCTCTTAGGAAGATGTAGTAGGTGCCTCCGATGGGTGCTCCTTTTAGGTAGCGGGAAAGAGCTGTGTTGTAAAGCAAGGCTTGAAGGGTGTAGTCGTGGTGGGCCATCGTTTCGTGTAGGGTCTTGGGATCGTAGGAGGGGAGGAGGTTGGTCTTCCAGTCGAGGAGAAAGTAGTGGTCGTTGTGTTTGAAAACGAGGTCGATGAACCCTTTAATGAAGTTGGGGCCGTCGGGATAGAGGAATTCGACTTCGGGGTAGAGGTGTTTAACCTCGCTTAGGGAAAAGGGGTGGGGAGATAGGGGGGTGTGAAGGGCGTGGTGGAGGAGCTTGGCTGTCGTCTCGAAGGGGAAGTGGGGGGGAAGCCTTTTTTGGAGGAGGGTTTCGATGGAGGTGTCGGGGTTGAGGAGGAGGGTTTCGAGAAGGGAGTGGAGGAGCACCCCTGTTTCTGCCCCTTTGGGGAGGTCGGTTTCGACGTCGACTGGGGGTTGGGGTGTGGTATGGGCTAGGGAGCTGTAAGAGTGGAGGGTGCGAGAGGGATAGATGAGTGATGGGGATGTGGGGGAGTGAAGCTCGGGGAAGGTGGGATCTTCGGGAGGAAGCTTTGCGGGAAATAGGTAGGTCACATCGGTGGGCTCGGGGTCGAAGAGCTCTAGGGGAGAGGCTTGGCCTAAGGGGATGGGGGTGTTGGAGGTGTCGCGGAGAAGGGGAATGTAAAGCCGATGTTTGGCGCGGGTCAGGGCAACGTAGAGTTGGCGAAGCTTTTCGGCTTCTTGACGATGTAAAGCGGCTTTACATTTGGGGTGGTCGGGATGAAAAGGGAGCCATTCTTTATCGTGGCGGATCAATGTTTCACGGCCGGTATACCGATTGATGAGGCCGAGGGCAAAGACGATGTTAAACTCGAGCCCTTTGCTCATGTGGATGGTCATGATGGTGACTGAATTGGGGTCGGCAAGGGGAACACGGGGAATCTCTTTGTGGTCTAGGAGAGAGGCCAGCCGCTCTTCAAGGGTCCCTGGATGGCTTAATAGGAGCTCGGAGAGCTTGGTGTAGTCGGCATAGGTTTCTAGATCTGTGGGTGTGTAAAGGGTCCGCAGGGCCCTTTCAAGGGATTGGGGCTGGGCAAAACGGGCGGTTGTTTCGGTTAAAAGCTCTTGGTTTTCTTTGAGGTCCTGGTGGTTATAGAGGTGGGAAAGAAACCGCTTTACAGGGACCTCGGAGGGATCGATGAGCGCTTCTAATAGGGAACGGACAAGGGAAAAGGTGGGGGACGATGTGAGGCTCTCATTCCGTTTGGAGCTGGTTGGAATTTTGCAACTTTCAAGGTAGGTCTTAAGGCGAACACTTTGATGGCGATCTTTGACAAGGATGGCAAAGTCGGAGTATTGAAATCCCTTTTTGGTTAGGTTGAGGATTTCTCGAGCGATAAAGGGGAAAAAAATGGTCTCCTCGATTTCAATGGTAGGCCAGCTCCCCCATTTCTTTTTTTTTGTCTCGTAGGCAAAAAAATGGATGGGCTCTTTATCATCTGGAAAGGGGCGGTTTGCCGCCCCTTCGGGGTGTTTGACAGGATGGAAAGGGAGGGGAGCATCGGGAAGGGAAAGCCAGTTGGGGTTCTTTGAAAAGAGCGTATTCAGCGCTTGAATAAGGGCGGGGTCCGAGCGGTAGTTTGTATCAAGGTACCCTTTTTCACTGACCATTTTTTCAGCATTGAGGTAGGTATAGATATCGGCTGAACGGAATGAGTAGATTGACTGTTTTGGATCACCGACTAGGTAAAGGGCGGGGATGGGATCATCGATGAATAGGGTTTTAAAAATGTTCCACTGGATGGGATCGGTGTCTTGAAACTCGTCGATGATCGCAGCGCGGTACCGAGAGCGAACCTTTTCTCGAAAAGGGGGACGGGAAAGCGCTTCTCCCATCCGCTTGAGAATGTCATTGGGGGATAGAATCTCTTTTTCTTCAAGGGCTCTAAGGGCAGAAGGGCCAACGGAGCGGGCGATCCGGACAAGGGTACAAAGAGGGGAGGTAGCAGGCTCTAGAATGGGTAAGAGTTGGTCGCGGAAGTTGTAAAGCGGTCTGGGATCACTAAAAGCTCTTTTGGAGAGGTTTTCCTCTGTGGTTAGGGAAAGGACCGATTCGGAAGCGGTGAGCGTTTCAAATTCTTCTCGATTCAGGTATTTTTTTTCGAGGAGGGCTACCTGGGTTTTGTATGGCTCCTTGATCTCTCCCTCTTTATTTTTGATCTTATTGAACTGTAAGATGAGGTCAAGAGGGGGGGAGAGGGTTGGCCTTATGGCATTGTACCGCTCATGGGAGTGGTTAAAGGGGGGATAATCGGGAAATTCTCCCTCTTTCTCAATAAGATTTAAAACCTTATTGAGAACATCTGCTCGGCTTTGAAAGAGCTTTATAAGCTGAGGGGTACTATACTCCTCAGAGGTTAACGAGGTGCGGAAGAAGTCGGTGATGTGGTCGGCAAGGATCGCTTGATAATCCGATTCTTCTTCGCTGAGAAGTGTGAATTCAAGACCCGCTTCAAAGGCGTATTCGGTGAGCATGCGATGGCAAAAGCCATGGATGGTAAAGATCTGCGCCTGATCGACCAAGGCTAGAGCTTTTTGAAGGGGGAAAGAGGGGGGACATTTTTTGAGCGTTTCATGGATCCGTACTTTGAGCTCTCTGGTTGCAGCCCGGGTGAAGGTGACGATAAGAATCTCATCGATAGAAAACCGTTGCTCAGCAATGAGGCGGGCTGTAATGTGTTCGATCGCGAAGGTTTTTCCCGTTCCGGCTGAGGCCTCTAAAAAATGGTGGCCAAGTAAAGGGGTTCTGGGATCTAAAACATCAAACCGTTTCACCGATCACCTCCAATAGGGGTTCAAAGGTTTTTTGAAGGAGGGGAAACCACCGCTCGATGATCACCTCGGGGTTATACTGCTTAGGATCTGAAAAGAGTTTATTTGCATAGGGATCGCTCCCAATGGTCTTGATTTTTTTAGAAAAGGTTTCGAGATCATTTTTAAGGAGGAAAGGAGCAAGGTGGGGATGGAGGGGTGAAGGTGTTTGAAGGGCAACCGTGTAGTAGTAGAGATATCTTTCAAAAGATTCGTGGGGATCTCTTCTAAACTCCAAGATCTCCCCTGTTTTTAAATGGATGAGGGGTTTGGGTTCCCCATTGATGAGACCTAAAAGGTATTCGGGATAGATCTTTACGAGGTCTCCAAGCTTCCCTTTATAGATGAACCCTGGCCCCCTTTCTTCTGAAAGAGTCTCCCACTCCGCTTCGATTTTTTTTCGAGCAACCTCTTTGAAGCGCCCTAAAGGGAGGTGCCCCTTTTCTTCTGCTTCTTGTAAAGCCAACTCTTTGTTTAGGAGTTTATGCCTTTGTAGAGGGGAGAGGAAAAACTCCTCATCGGTGGTGTCATCATAGTGGAGGTAGAGATTCAGAACTTGGTTGCAGTAAAACCTTAAGGGATTTTTCGCAAAGCGGGAAAGGTCCTCAAAAGGGGGAGGCGCTACCACCTCGACTTCAGGAAGGGGAGTGGGATGTAAGAACTCGGCAATAAAGGGGTTTTCTTTCTTTGGTCCATAAAAGGTGCGCGCTGTTTCGTAGTGCTTTTTCGAATACACCTTCCCTGGCTTAGAAAAATAGGATTGATGAAAGGGGAAAGGGGGGTGAACCTCTACCTTTGGATCAAGCTCCTGAACAAGGATCGAAGGGGGCTGCTCCTTCCCATCTTCTTCGCTTACATTCTGATAGGTGATTAAAAGGGTTTCTTCCGCTGCGCAAAGGAGCTGCAAAAAAAGATACCGATCTTCATCGGGAGGGGTCGGGGAGTAATCTCCTTGACTTCCAAGAAGGTTTAAAGAGGAGCGGATATAGGGACGGGGGAAAGCTCCTTCCTCCATCCCCAGAAGGGCGATCACCTTAGAAGAGAAAAACATGCCTGGCTTGAGCGATCGGAAGGTAATCGCTTCCAATTGCTTAGAAAGGCGGACTCCTTTCTTTTCTTTCAGGCTATTTGCTAGGTAACATTTGATACTCGCAAAGGGGAATGTCCCTTCAAGCTCTTTTAAGAGGAGGAGTTTTTCCTCAAAGGGGGCAAACGCATTTTCTTCGGCAACAAGGTAGCGATTAAAAAGGGTCATCAAGCAGCTTGCCCAATCAGCGCCTGTCATCGAAGCTCCATAAAGGGTACCTAGATCGGCCCTAAGGGAGCGAGTACAGGTAATGAATTTTCCAAGAAGTTCTGCATCTGAAAAATCGATGTAGGGAAGGTCCCAGTCGGTTCCCTTTTCAGGAATGAAAACCAAATTGTTTAAGAGCTCGCCAAACGCTTCTTCCCAGGTTCCACTTTCGGTTTCATCTAAGATTTCGGGAAGGAGAAGTTTTCGATGCTGTTTGTCAACTCCCCACTTGACTCCTGATCTCTCAATCCAGCGGCGTACCTCTTTAATCTCTTTTTCAGAAAGGGGAGTAAAATAGGGATTTGAAAAAAGCTTAAAGAGTGTAGAGGCCTCGAAACGATGATCATTTAAGGAGAGAAGATCGAAAAAGGTTTGCAGCAGAGGGTGGCTGGGGAGATCACGGATTGTAAAGTCAAAGGGGGATTCTTCTCCTCCAAAAACAAGCTCAATAAAAGGGGCATAAGCTGAAATGTCTGGTGCAAAGATTTGAATCGAAGAGGGGAGAACCTTCATCTCTAAAAGTTTTGTATAAAGAATCTCCACTTCCCGCTGCTTAGAAGCTGCTGGCAAAAGGAGAACTGAATCATCTTTTTCTTTTCCGGTTTTTTTAAAGTTTAAGATGTCACTTTGAAGCTTCGAAAGATAGGTCTTGGAGTTTTTTTCTACGTAGTGTTCTTCGGAAACAAAATCTTCTTCTTCAAAGAGGCGAAAGGTTTGTCGCCCCACCTTTCCTAGGTTATTGAGGAGGGGATTTCCTTCCTCAAAATAGAGGGAGAGTTGAGGGTCTTTTTCTATAAGGTGGACTTTTTCAAAATCGGTGACGGTATCGGACCAAAACTCACGACAAGGGGAAAATTGGTAGTAACGGACGGGAAAATAAGCGGCGAGCTTTGCAAAAAAAAGGTGGTAAAGCTTGGGAAGAAAAGGGAAGTTAAAAAGATGAATTTCCGCTTGCTCTTTGGGTTTACTTAAAGGGGCTTCAAGAAGTTCATAAGGATAATTCCATTTCGAGAAAACCGCATCCCAATATTTTTTCTGCCAGGTATCGGGCCATTTTTTGAGAAAAGAACCTCCAAACTTTCCATATCGCAAAAACTCTTTTGCAAGATGTAAAGCCCGCCCTGAAGGGAGGTCTAAAGCTTCTAATTGTAAAGCCAAAAGATCGAGGGGAGGAAAGAGGAGCGTTTTTCCACTCGCCCACTTGTAAAGTGTTTGGATACCTGATCCTAACTCGAGAAAATCGACCCCCATCGCCACATCGAGCTTTCCATCGGAGACAAATTGGGTCATCAGGGGGTTTTTTAAGTTGGCAGAAGGGAGAAAGACAAACTTTTTTCCAAAAGGGTTTTCTCTATCGGAAAAAAGCTGGTCACGAAGGAGTTCGACGAGCTTTTCTATCGAGTTGCTAAGATAAACGAGGGGCTTTTCGAGCATGGCTCTTTCTTTTTACGTTTCTCAAGGGTTATGATAAAGGGTATGGCTTTATTTAAGAAGAAGAATGAAAAACGGGGTTTCTTTCAAACGATTGAAGATACCTTGGAACGGTTTGGTTTTCTGAAACGGGAATCTTTTTTCGAGCGTCACTCGATTCACTTCTTAAATATTGCTCAGTTTCTAGGGGTGATCAACGACAATTTTTTCAAATATCTGATCGTCTTCTTGTTTATCGATCTTAAGGGGATTGAAGCATCCCCGATTATCTTGACGTGGGTGGGGATTGTTTATGTCCTTCCATTCCTCCTTTTTTCCTCCGGTGCCGGGGTTTTAGCCGACCGGTTTAGCAAGCAGAGGATGGTCATTTTCCTAAAATTTACCGAGATGATCATTATGGCGCTCGGGATTATTGCCTTTGCCTTTAAAAGTGATTGGGCAAGCTACTCTCTTCTCTTCCTCCTCTCGATGCAAAGTGCCTTTTTCGGCCCCCCAAAATATAGTATCATCCCAGAACTTGTTAAAGAACAAAAAATCCCCAAAGCAAATGGCCTGATCACTTCCTTCACCTACTTTGGAGTTGTCGTTGGAACCTTTTTGGCCTCTTTTTTAACGCAGGTGACAGATAAAAACTTCCCTCTCACCGCGGTATTTGCCACTTTGATTGCGATCTTCGGTTTTATCGCTTCGGTTTTTATCCCCAAAACCCTTCCGAAACATTCGAGAAAGCGGGTAAACCCTCTCTTTGTTTATGAGATTTACAAGAATTTACGCTATGCCTCTCGCACCCCTTACTTACTTGCTGCTATCTTTGGCTCAGCCTCCTTCCTATTTATCGGAGCTTACTTTCAGCTCAACATTATCCCTTACGCCGTTCAATCGATGGGGTATAGCGAAATTGCCGGGGGATATCTCTTCCTCCTCACTGCAGTGGGAATTGCTTGTGGCGCCCTCCTTGCGGGTAAAATGAGTCACCAAAGACCTGAAGTGGGGATGGCATGCATCGCAGGACTCCTCCTATCCGCCCTGACCTTCTTAATCGGTGTCTTCCACGACTTCCATATTTTTATCTTTATCTCTCTTTTTGGTCTCGGCGTTTTTGGTGGGCTTTATATCGTCCCTTTCGACTCATTTGTCCAAAGGTATGCTCCCGAAATCCGCAGGGGGCAAATTGTGGCTGCCTCCAACTTCTTGAGTTTTTGTGGGGTTCTCATTGCACCCATCCTCCTTTTCGTTTTTAGTGAAGGGGTTGACCTATCGGCAGCACAAGGATTTATGATCACAGCAGGGATCGTTTTCCTCTGTGTCTTAACCGTCACCTCTCGTCTTTCGGGCTATTTCTTTAACTACTTAGCGCGGGTCTTTGTAAAGCCGCTTTACAAGGTTGAAATGAACCACTCTCCACTGGGTCAAGAAAAGCCTGTCGTCCTTCTCTGGAAAAGAATTAAGGGAATTCACATCTCCCTTCTCGCAGCCTTCAATCCCGAGCTTCATTTTTATATTCCCCGAACTAAAAAGCGGTATATCGACTCCTTTTTAAAGCTCTTTTCTGCAGTTGATTTTATCTATGTGAAAGATCTTAAAGAAGGCGCCCTAAAAACCTTTTTGAAAAAGGTGAATAAACGGAAGCATCAGATTCCTTGTCTTCTTTTTCCTTATCCAGAATTTCTCGAGGAAAAATCGTCTGCAAAACTCATTCGTGAACTGAAAAAAACCAAAGATTTTGATTTAGTTTTCGTTCATATCAACAGGGTTTCTCGCAAGGAGCAGATCGATCGGAAACACTTTAAGCGAGCTAAAATCAGCTTTTCGTTTAAAAACCATAGATGATTTCGAACTCGTACTGCTTGTACGAGAAGGTCGGCTTAATGCTCGAATCTTGGTTCACCGACTGTCGCCACGCTTGATAAATCGTGATGTTGTTGGTGAGAAGATAGAGAAGCTCGGCTGCAACCCCTTTGTAGTTTCCGGCACCTACCCCTTCACCAGCGGTAAGGGCCCTGACTGTTCCCTTGTCACGCTCGGTGTAGAGGCCGACCTTTGCAGAGTTTCCTCGTCCAATCCCACTTCCATCAAAGTCAGGGATCGCTTGCATCTGAACCCACTGATAGCTGAGGTCAAATGACCAATCCCACTGCTTCCGAAGTTCGCCGATAGAAAAGCCCGCATACCAGGCCCAAGCTTGCCGCCTGTTATTGGAAACCTTGGTTCCTCGGGCACGGGGATTATAAAGAGCCGCTGAGTAGACAGTAACGACTTTGTCAATAGGTTTTGGAACAAACTTATACCCCCAAATCCACTGAATAGGAAGGAAGCGAAAAACTCTTTGCTCTGCTGTAGTATTTCTAGACTTATTTCCCCAATAAATCGCTGAAAGTTTAGTATAGAGTCCGGTTCTTCCTAAATTTAAAAGTCCAATCTCTCCGACATAACCATACTCATCGATATTTTCATCAATGAGAAAGGGGCCTCCATGAAAATAGAAGTCTCCGGCAACATCAAATGCCTGGTCATACTTATAAAGAATCCCATCCATAAAGGAACCAAACTCAATTTTAGAATCGAAAGTATACCCGAAGTTACGTCGACCAATCTCTATATCCATGGTGTAGGTGTCAGCATTAACGATCCGCCCCCCTAGAAAAGCTCTTTCAAGTGATATTCTATCAAAGCTTCCCGTTGTCGTTCCTGCATTATTATCAAACTCAAGCTTGATTGTTGCCCAGGTGCGGTCGGTGCGGTAATCAAGCATAAGGTTAACCTCAACGTCCCATGCTCGAATTGCTGTATTTTTAACAGTTCCTCCACTGCCCCGCTGCTTAATCCCATTTTTCTTTTCATTGGTTGATTGGAGTTCGGCACGCACCTCCCCACTAACCGAGAGATTCCCCCCCCGCTCTTTGACAGTCACCTGCCGTTTTGTGTTGATCCAGTCGCGAAGCGCCTCGATATCCCGTTGTTCAATCCCAGGACTGCCATCGTCGATGGCAAAAAGGGTCGTGGTAACTAGTGCAATTAAAAAGGCAAAACATTTCATATAGATCATCTTTGTTGTTAGAAATAAGAAACGATTCTATACGAAAAGGAATTTTCTGGCTAGTCGAACATTGCAGGTAGCCAGGGCTAACGCATTAAAGTGAGCTTGAGAAGTTTCTCATAGGAGGAAAGTTCAAGGCGCCCGATGCAGGCAACCCCAAAGTGGGTTGTCGAAATTCACCTCTGTAACCTCAGTGTCGGGTTTAATTTGCTTAGCCCCAGAGGGAGTTTGGTTTAAATTTTCGGCATGGTTCAAAGTAGGGTAACAATTTTTGGTCTTATGAAAGATGCGTCGGGGGCAAGCCCCCTGCTGCCCCCTTGAGCTTCAATCTGGCAAGCCAAATCGACCCTCCTCGGGGGGCCGTGCAAAGCACTGTTCCACCCCTCGTGCGGGGCGATTTTGCAGAGCCATTTTGAAGCCGCGGACAGCTCACCGCATGGCTTTTCTTCGCCTTCGGCTCCGAAGCCATGTCAGTTCGCTGGAAAGGTTCTTTCCTAGAAAACCTTGCACATCTTTCACCAAGGAACAAGCCTCTTTTTTTCCAGGTTTTTAGCCACTTACCATATTCGCTTTGCTCGACTTTCAGCTTA
>NZ_JAAEJV010000057.1 GCF_015356785.1 Candidatus Neptunochlamydia vexilliferae
TTATTCAGAACCCTAGATTCATCTCACTGTAGAGATGGTCTCTTCTCTTTGAGAGACAACTTGTTGTGACAGCTTCTTGTCACAATGCGAAAAGGTGAATAAGGCCTGCATTTTCGAGATGATGCAGTTTAGCCGATACGTCGCCTAATCCAGCTTTCGCATCATATAGCTTATTTCCCGTTTCAAAAAAATCTTATGAAGAATTTTAAACTTTCTATCTATATCGATTTTGAACATGAACTCTTTGCACTTATCTGAAAGAACATAGTGGTATTTATTCACGTTTTCCCATGTTTTATTGTATACTGAAAAATTTTCAGGCATAAAAACTTTACTTACCATTGAAAAACCTCCATTTTTGTTTCTTTTTTCGGTTGGGAAAATATTATAAATAGTGTTTTTTCGCAATCTTTTCATTATATTAAATTAATATTTATGCTAATTTTCGTTATAGATAGGCACAAAAGCACCGAAATCAAGATTGGTTTATTAGGTAACGGGTAATAATTATTATTTGAATTGTGCTTGCAATAAAATAGCATCCTTTCATAACATGTAAGTTGAATGGAAACTTAAAAGTAGAAAAAAATGGTAGAAACTAATTTATTCAGAAAGAACAAGATTAATCTTGAAGATTATGACTACCAAAAGGATATCCAGAATCGGGTCCTGATGTCTCACTTTTCCCCTGAAGACCTAGAAGTCTTAGAGGAAATCGTTTACGGCTCTCAGAAAATCCCCGTTAGCCGCCTCGTCGATCAATTAGATAAGGAGCTCGACCAGCTCCAGGGAGTTTTAGACCGTCTCTCGCAAACCGACCTCTTTAAGATCGAGGACGACACGGTTTTAGTGAACAAGGAGATGCGGAAATACTTTGAGACGCAGATCCAGAAGTTCGAAGAGGATTTTTCCCCGGGAATGGAGTTTCTTCAAGCTCTTTTAAAGAAGGTGCCGATCCATGTCCTCCCGACTTGGTATCCAATCCCCAGAACATCAAACAATATTTTCAATTCCCTCATCGAAAAATACCTTCAAACCCCCCAGCTCTTTCAGCGCTACCTTTCGGAGCTCAACTTAGGCGATCCGATCCTCAATGGAATCATCGGCGACCTTTTCAACGCTCCTGACTATAAGGTTTACTCCGATGAGATCCGGAAAAAATACTCCCTAAGTAAAGAGGCCTTTGAAGAGCACCTCCTTTATTTGGAGTTTAACCTCGTCTGCTGCCTGGTTTATGAAAAGAAAGATGGCGAATGGGTCGAGGTGGTGACCCTCTTTAAAGAGTGGAAAGATTACCTAAGCTTTCTCAAAGAGAGCCAACCCAAAGGAGTTCCTGAAGAAAAAAAGGTAGAGCGGACAAGACCTCACGACTTTTCTTTTGCCGAAGATATGTCAGCGGTTCTCGCCTTTTCTCGAACCAAACCTCTTTTCGTCCGCCTTGATGAAAATGAAGAGTGGAACTTTGAAAAAGGGACAGCAGTAGATGTTGCAAAGCAGTGTAAGGGATTTGATCTAAAGTCGACCGAGGGACAAGCCCGTTTCCAAAATTATATGGGCCGGGTCATCGGAAAACTCCTGTTCTTGAAGCTTACCCGCATCGAGCAAAACCAGCTTATCCCCGCCGAAGATGCTGAGGAGTGGCTTACCCTCCCTATCGAAAAGCGGGCTCTTAACACCTACAAGCAAACAATCACCACCTACTCCTTTTCAGAATTTCCAGAAGAGATCTGCACCGAGCGGAACATTCATGAAATCGAAAAGAGCATCAGCCGCATCATCGACTCAGGATGGGTCCTTCTCGATGAATTCCTCAATGGAGTCATCGCTCCCATCAGTGAAAACAGTAAGATGTCCCTAAAGAAAACAGGACGTTACTGGAAATACTCCCTTCCCGACTACTCAGAGGCTGAGCTCGACCTGATCCGCAAGGTGATCTATGACTGGCTCTTTGAGGGAGGAATCATCGCTAGTGGGATCCACGAAGGAAAAGAGACCCTCCGAATCACCCCGCTTGGTCAATCGATGTTTGGTTAAAACATCGTCTGTGCTAAAAGGAGGTCATGTTAGACCAAACCTTTGCCCTCATCGATATTCCCCGCCTGATTACCTTGATTTTTCTCGAGGGGATCCTCTCCCTTGATAATGCCCTTGCCATTGCCATCATCGTCCGGGGTCTTCCAACTCAGCTCAGGCAAAAGGCCCTCTTTATTGGCCTCGCCTCCTCGATCATCCTCCGCGCCTTCGGTGTCCTAAGTGCCGCCTACCTCATCCAGCTTTACTGGGTCCAGCTCCTTGGAGGGGCCTATCTCTTTTACCTTGCTTTAGCCCATATCCTTTCAAAGCGACGGGCAGAACTCCGCACGCCCCGCTTCCGGAGCTTTTGGGGCACGGTTGTTCGGATTGAGCTGACCGATTTTATCTTTGCTGTTGATTCGATCCTTGCCGGTCTTGCCCTTGTGGGGGTTTCTTTTCACCACCATGAGCTTCCCCCAAAGATCTGGATCGTCTACATCGGCGGGATTTCAGGGCTCATCATGATGCGCTTTGCGGCCGGTTTCTTCACCCACCTGATCGACCGTTTTCCCCGTCTAGAGCTGGGCGCCCACCTCACCGTCGGGTGGGTGGGGCTCAAGCTCCTTATAGAGGTCCTCCTCAAAGGGCTCCCCACCTGGGCCGAGCCGATTTTCTGGACAGGGATCATCGCCTCCTTTGCCTTTGGGTTCCTTAAACTGCAAAAATAACCAATTTAACAAAAGATTTACCTTGGTTTTCGACTAAAAACAAAGAGATGGTTTTGAAAAATCTTGTTTATCAAAGACTTAAAGAGTGGTCCGAAGAAATGGATAGGAAACCACTGATTTTGCGAGGCGCTAGGCAGGTTGGAAAGTCCTACGCTGTTCAAAAGCTTGGGGAAAGTTTCGACAACTTTATTGAGGTTGATTTTGAGTTTTCTCAGAACTTTCTCCCAATCTTTGAAGAAGATCTAGACCCCCAAAGGATTGTCCAGCAGATCTCTGTATTGGCAAAACAAAAAATTATACCGGGAAAAACACTCCTTTTTTTTGATGAAATCCAATTTTGTCCAAGAGCGATTACCAGCCTCAGATACTTTTACGAAAAAATGCCTAAGCTTCATGTTATAGCCGCGGGCTCTTTACTAGAGTTTGCACATGAGCTTGTTGGTATTCCTGTGGGACGGGTTCAATCTCTTTATGTTCATCCAATGACTTTCTTTGAATATCTTGCTGCTGATGGAGAGGGACTCCTTTTAGAGCAAATCCTAAAGGAAGAAAAGCTCTCTGAGGTTGTCCATAAAAAGATACTCAAGCACGTTGGCATTTATCTAGCTTTAGGAGGAATGCCTGAAGTGCTTCGAAGTTGGATCAAACATAAAGATCCCCTGAGATGCTCTGAAAAACATGCAACTCTTCTTGATACCTACCGACAAGACTTCCAAAGGTATGCCAAAAAATCGAATCTAAAATATCTCTCCCTGCTTTTTGAAAACATTCCTCGGCAACTTGGAGAAAAGTTTAAGTTTAGCAAGATAGGAGAGTATCAAAAAAGAGAGTTAGAACCCTCTTTAGAACTTCTATTAACTGCCAATATCTTTAACAAAGTGGTCCATACCTCAGCACAAGGGATTCCTATAGGAGCGGAAGCAAATCCAGAAAGATTTAAGCTTCTCTTCATTGATGTTGGTCTCACCCAAGCTCTTTTAAGCTTAGAATTGTCTGCTTGGTTTATCCAACCTGAAGCTGAACTGGTAAACAAAGGAAAAATTGTAGAGGCCTTCGTGGGTCAAGAGCTTTTAGCCTATTCAGAGGTGAATAAAAAGTCTCAACTGCATTACTGGCAAAGAGATAGTAGAGAAAGCTCAGCTGAAATTGACTACGTTCTCCAAAAAAAACAGCAAATCCTTCCTATAGAGGTCAAATCTGTAAAAACAATGAAGCTGAAAAGTCTCCATTCTTTTTTAAAAACCCATTCTCACTCAGAATATGGGGTTAAAATTTCTATAGACCCTTACTATAAAAGTGACCATATTGAGTCCATTCCCCTTTACAAAGTAGGCTCACTTGTGGGCGAGCTAAAAACGATCGAATCGCTACTTTTTCCTTGATGGCAATCGCTAGAGCTGAGAGAATAAATGGGTATGAGTAAAAATAGCCCTTCTGAACTAGTTTCCAACCGGCGCGCCCGCCACAACTATGAGATTCTTGAGACCTATGAGGCTGGGATTGCCCTCGTGGGAACCGAGATCAAGTCCCTGAGAAATCATGGGGGCTCGCTCCAGGACGCCTTTGTTATTATCCAAAAAGGAGAGGCGTGGCTCAAAAACTGCTCGATTGCTCCCTACTCTTTTGGTAACATTTTTAACCACGAAGAGCGGCGGGACCGGAAACTCCTCCTCCACAAAAAAGAGATCGAAAAGCTGAAGCGGGCCACCGACCAAAAAGGGCTGACCATTGTTCCCCTTTCGATCTACCTAAGTAAAGGGAAAGCAAAGGTCAAGATCGGCGTGGCACGCGGGAAAAAGCAGCACGATAAACGGTCTGCTATTAAAGAGCGGGAACAAAAAAGATCGATCGAACGTGAGCTAAAAGGTTGACTCCTCAAGGCGGGTCGATTAATCTAATAAAAAAACTCAAATGAGGTCTTATGAAAGTTACTCTCTCCCGCTTAGAACTTGTTAACGCAATTGGAAAAATCCAAAGCATCGTATCGAGCAAGCCGACTATCCCGATCTTGGCAAATATCTTGATCGAAGCCCACCAAGAAACGCTTACGATCAGCGCCACCGATCTGACCGTTAGCATGCAGGTCCAAATGGGAGCGACCGTTGAAGAAGAGGGAGGGATCACCCTACCTGCCCGCCGCTTTTTCCAGCTGGTCCGAGAGCTGACAACAGGAGAGATCGTCCTTCATACCAATGAAGAGGAAATCGCCTTTATCGAAGCGGGCACTTCCCAGTTCCGCCTAAATGGAATCAACCAGGGAGAATTCCCCTCTCTCCCCAACCTTGCCGAAGCTGAAAAGTTTTCGATCGGAGCAGATGAACTTAAAGGGCTCCTTTCTAAGTCGGTCTTTGCCGCAGCACGAGAAGATAGCCGCCATGTCCTCAATGGCGTTCTGATGCAGATCGAAAATGGGATGGCCACCTTCATCGGAACCGACGGAAAAAGGCTTGCCAAAGTAGACTCGGCTGTGGAGATTAGCGCCGACCATAAAGGGAGCTACTTGATTCCTTTGAAAGCGGTTGAGGAGATCGTTAAATCGGTCGATACCGAAAAGGGAGTCAAGGTGAGCCTGATGGCCGATAAGATCGCCGTCGAGCATGATGCAACGGTTTTGATCACCAAACTCCTTTCAGGAGATTTTCCCGATGTCGAGCGGGTCATTCCGGCGGAAAGTGCCTTCACACTGACCTTGCACCGCGAAGAGCTGATGGCCCTTCTCAAGCAGGTCTCTTTGTTTACGACTGATAAGAGCCACTCGGTTCAGTTTACCCTCTCCGCTGGAGAGCTTACTCTAACGGCTAACTCGAGCGAGATCGGCGATGGCAAAGTCTCGATGCCGGTAGACTACTCGGGAGAAAGTTTTGAGATCGCCTTCAATCCTTTCTTCTTCCACGACATCTTGCGCCACTCGAAAGATGAGACGGTGACCTTTGGAATGACCAACCCCTTTAGCCCGGGATTGATCACCGACTCGACAACGGCGCAGTTTGTCATTATGCCGATGCGCCTTGCCTCTACCGTGTAATGGAAGTTCAAGAACTTATCCTACGCAACTTTCGCAACTACGAAGAGGTCCATATTCCCCTCACAGAAGGGGTCAACCTCATCCAGGGTGAAAATGGGGCGGGGAAAACGACCCTTTTAGAGGCTCTTTACCTCTTAAGTACAGGACGCTCCTTTGTGACCTCCCACCTAACCGACCTAATCCGAAAAGGGAGCCCCCACTTCTATGTTGAGGTGCGGTTTGTCCGTGATGGTGTCGAGCAACAGCTCAGTATCGGCTTCGATGGAAAAAACCGGCGGATCCACTATAACAATAGCCACTTTTCTCACTTTTCCCACGTGTTGGGGATCCTCCCTTCTGTCCTCTACTCGCCGAAAGATAGTGCGCTCATTACCGGTTCCCCACAGGAGCGCCGCCGCTTTTTGAACATCCAGCTTGCCCAGACAGATCCCCTCTATGTCCATCACCTCATGCGTTACCATAAAGCGATGAAGCACCGGAATGCTCTCCTCAAAGTCAAGTCAGAGTCGGCAATTGAAACCTGGGAGCAGATGATGGCCGAATCAGCCCGCTACCTAATGACTAAAAGGAAGGCTCTCATCGAGGCTCTCCTCCCCCGCCTTAAAGGGCACTTGGAAGCGCTTGCCCCCGACCTCTTCGACCTCCGTTATGAACCTTCAATTTCACTGAAAAAAATGGAGCAGATTGAAGCCCTTTACAAAAAGCAACGTCCTAAAGAGCTAATCATCGGAATGACCCTTACTGGTCCTCACCGAGACGATCTTTATATTACTTATAACAGACAAGATGCAAAGACCTTTGCCAGCGAGGGGCAAAAACGGACCTGCATTGCGGCCCTCAAGATGGCTGAATGGGATGAGCTTGCGGCCCAGACAAATGCAAAACCCCTTTTAAGTATCGATGATTTTGGGGTCCACCTCGATCCCGGCCGGACAGCCCTCCTTGAGGAAAAACTAAAGGACTTTGGGCAAGTACTCCTTACCTCACCAAGCTCTAGCGAGCAAGCCACCCTTCAAATTACCGATGGAAAAATCACTAGTCCATCCCAGAGATCTTGCTCCAGGTAGCCGCATCGGGTTCATGCTTGGTTTCCTTCAAGAAAAGAAGAAGGACAAAGGCGAGGATAAGGGTGATGGGGAAGCTGACCATTGCAAAGTGGTAGTCGGCAATGCTATAGAAAGGAATCCCCTCTCGCATCGCTCCATCCCACTTAGAATCGAGGAGGATCCCCAGAAGGGGCTGCATCAGTGAGCTTCCTGTAGCAACGCAAAAGTTCGTGAGAGCAATGCTTGTCCCCTTGGCTTCGATCGCATTGATTTCGATACCAAGGGAAAAAGAGAGAAGCTGCGCCGCTTGGAAAAAGCCCACGAGGAAAAGTAAGATAAAGAGAAGGGGCATGGGAAGATGGGGAATATAGATCACTGGAATAAGAGAGAGAAGGCAGAGGAAAATCCCCCCATAGAGAAACGGCTTCCGCTTGCTAAAGCGATCTGAAATGTAGCCTATGATCGGCCCGCCGATAATCCATCCGATGAAGATCATCGAGATGGCAAAGGCGGCAACGTTGCGGTCAATCCCATATCCTTCCGACAGGAAGGGTATCCCCCACAAAGAGGCAAAGGCAGCAGTCGTCATATAAAAGAGAAGGGCAATCGCCGCATTGAGCCAGGTCCGGCCATTAGAGGCCACTTTTTTTAGGTTGTGAGCGAGATCAAAAGAGGCCTTTTTCACTTCGATTTTTTCTTGGCCCGGCGCTTTTTTCATAAAGAAAAATAAAACGAGGGCAAGGACAATTCCAGTGATCCCAAAGGTGACCACTGTAAACCGCCAGCCCATCGTTTCGACAACAAAGCTCAAGGGCCCTTGCGCTCCAAAAGCGCCCAGCATCCCGAGGGAGTTACCAATACCAACAAGGAGGGCAAGCTTCTTGGCGGGAAACCAGTGGGAACAGACGTAGACCATCCCGACAAAGGCAAACGAAGAGCCGATCCCCATCAGGAAACGGCCGATATCTGCGGGGATAATATGGTGGGCAGCCGCAAAGAGGAGGGAACCAAAGCCGCAGAAGAGGGAGGCAAAGGTGAGGAGGTTCCGCGCTCCAAACCGGTCCATCAGAAGCCCTACGGGGATCTGCATCGGGGCATAGGCATAGAAGAAGAAGGCGCTCAACGTTCCTAGTTGGGCTGCTGTGGCATCAAAGGCGCCCATCAGCTCTTGAACCATGACGGTGGGAAAGACGCGGACAATAAACTCATAAAAGAGGAAGAGGACGGCAAAGGACCATGCCCACCACGAGGCGGCGCGTATTTTCATCAGAGATCCTTCAGCGCATCGATGTAAACGGCGCCAAGAGGAAAGTCTTTTTCGTAATCCTCTTCTTGGCTCTTTTTAGCAAACTGTCCGATGATTTTATTTGCCAAGACTTTGCCGAGCTGGACCCCTTCCTGATCGAAAGAGTTGATCCCCCAGATAAAGCCCTGGAAAGCAACCTTATGCTCATAGTAGGCCAAAAGACTCCCAATCGTATGGGGATCACACTTTGAGGCTAGGATGACATGGTTGGGGCGGTTCCCCGGGAAGTTTTTGTTGGGGTTGTCACTCTTTTGGCCAACGGCAAGGGCTATCGACTGGGCGAAGAGGTTGGAAAGGAGTTTTTCTTGCGAGGTGGTCTCTTTAAAAGAGTTGTCCATCCCATACTGGTTTTCCGCAAAGCCAACAAACTCGACAGGAACGGTGATCGTCCCCTGGTGGATCAGCTGATAGAAAGAGTGTTGCCCATTGGTTCCTGGCTCTCCCCAAATAATCGGTCCGGTCCAAAATTCAACGGTGTGCCCTTCCTTATCGATCCGCTTTCCATTCGACTCCATGTCACACTGTTGGAGGTGGGCTGGGAAGCGGGACATCGCCTGCGAGTAAGGGATAACGGCAACTGTCGGATAGCCTAGGAAATTGTGATTCCAGATCCCCAAAAGAGCGCCAAGAAGGGGGAGGTTTTTTTCAGGGTTGGGGTCGAGAGCCACCTTATCCATGCTGCTCGCTCCTTTTAAAAACTCAAGAAGCTTGTCCATGCCAAGCGCAAAGGCGAGCATCACACATCCAACCATCGAGGTGACCGAGTAGCGCCCCCCCACATAGTCCCAAATGTAAAACGACTTTCGGTATCTTTCAGGATCATCCATTGGACTCCCCTTCCCCGTGACCGCTAAGAAGTGGTTGGTGGGAGAAAGCCCCTCATCGGCAAACTTTTTTCGGATCAGCTCTTCATTGGTGAGGGTTTCTAAGGTGGTTCCCGACTTTGAGACGATGACCACAAGGGTTTTGTTGAGGTCAACCTTATTGAGGACCTGGGCTGCATCGTCAGGATCGACGTTGGAGATAAAGTGAACCCGCCGCCCCTCTTTCCGAAAAGCCTCTAGCGCAAGATAAATCGCTTTAGGGCCTAGCTCCGACCCTCCGATCCCCACCTGAATCAGGTCGGTGTACTCTTTCTTTTCGATCTCATCGAGAAAGCTTTTCAGCTTTTCCATCTCGGCATAAGCAAGGGTGGCCGCTTTTTTTGCCTCATCCTCTTCGGTCTGACTGTCGAAAAAATCCCGCATCGCGGTATGGAGAACCTGCCGATTTTCACTTTCAAACCCTTCGATCTTGTTGATCACTTCCCCATGCTGCATCGCCGTCATTTTCTCGAGGGCTTTCGCCTCTTCAGCCAAGCTAAACAAGGTTTTAAGGACCTTTTCATCGACCCGCTCGGTTCCATAGAACAGTTTTAGATTGAGATTTTTGGTGAGCATCTCTTTCAAACGTTTGGGGGAAAGGTTCCCCTCTTTAGAGAGGTCGATCGGGGTATGGGCCAGCTCGTGCAAGGCCTCTACCGCAGGAAATTCATTAAACTTTGTCATGGCTCAACACATATACCAAATGATTTATCTATGCAAGGACCGCATTATGATTGGAGAGGGCTTGGTCAATAAAACCCTCCCCCTTATACATTCGAAGAACTTTGCTTTCTCGATGTTCCCCTTTCACAAAGAGGACACTATTTTTTCTTTCGGTGGGAGGCTCATCTTTCTTATGGAAATCGAGATAAGGAACGTTGGTCTCAGTCACACCATTCACAGCTGAACCAAATCCCTTTTCAACCAAAAATGCATACTCGGGAGAGTCTGGCTCAAAACCAAGATCTCCCATTAAGACCACTTTTTTTCCTTCTCGGCTACACATTTCCTGGAGGCTTTCGAGCGAAGGGTTTTGCGTGCAGAGGTAGAGGGTATCGGGAGTTTCAAACGTGAAGTACCCCCCCTTCTGATGGTTAAAAGGGATATACTCGGGGGTTCTTACCAGCTCTCCGCGGAAAGCAACAAAAAAGCCTGCATCAAAATCAAAACATTTAGGGCCCATCGCTGAAAAAATAAAGTGGTAGCGATCTTTGAGCTTGCTTGCGAGGTCTCCTGCATAGATCGAATGAACTCCCGGGAGAAAAACGATATCGGGGTCATTGTCTCGAATGGTTGTCGCAAGCCGGTCTAACCGCTCTCCACCGGAAACAAGTCCTGTCCTATAACTGGGAAGAGGACCCGGTCCCATTTGAGGGTTGAGGATGAAGAGTCTTTGCCCCGTTACCTCTCCTTCAAAAGTTCCAGCTGTTGTTCGGTAAGAGCGGGAAAAAAGGGTGAGGAAAGGAGTAGCGAATACATAAAAAGCTAGGGTCACCTGCCCTACTGCCACAGCGAATATAAAATTAGCAACACGACGGATACCTTCTTGCAATGAAGTTGTGTTTTGCCCATAACGGGCCGAGTGACGGGCTCGGAATAGATAAATGGAATCTGCAGATAGCCAAAACCCTTTCATGATAAGGGTGGCAATATCGTTTGTGACACTTGCGACAGTATCTTTCCAGCCCAACTCGAGCTTAAAATCTTCGACTTCTTCATCAATAGTACTTACAGACATCTTTCGACCTTTATTTAATCATCTTGGAAGAAAGTATTGCACCTTGTCTCTTTTTTGTTCAAGCAATAACTGCACGAACCGCTTCATGATCAGAGAGGTGATCCGTTGGGATCACCTCTCCTTTTATTGAGATATCGCTCCCCTTCAGGGTCAGTACATAATCGATCGACTCTTCTTCGCAAGTAAGCACGTTGTCTAAATGATCAATAAACCCTTTCTTTTCGACCATAGCTTTTCCCCGATCGATATTTAGATCTCCTAAAATGACCCACCGTTTCCCTTGGGTAATGGCTAAAATTTCATCCAGCTCTTCGCTTTTCTTACCATCCTCGGTGGAGAGGTGGGTATACAAGTAGGAGGCATTGGGGGTCTCCATGGTCAACTACTCCTCCCTAAAGGAAGGAGCTTGTAGCTAGCGCAGTTGCTGCTACCATAGGCACGTTGACAGGTGCCCTTGCTGAGACAACAGACTCAG
>NZ_JAAEJV010000058.1 GCF_015356785.1 Candidatus Neptunochlamydia vexilliferae
AAGGTTGTGGAGAACAAGGATCGTTTTAGTTAACCGGTGCCTTTGAGGCACCCCTGTCTGCCAGTCCCTTTTTGGTTAAATGGGGGTAAAGCTTACCGGCAGCCCTTGGGGCTGCTCCTCACCGTTAAGCTCCTCGCTCTGCGAGGATGTCCTAACTTCATGCATATTAACAGCCTTAATGCTTAGCTGTGCTTTCTTCAGTCCACCGACCAACTTTTGACGCATCTGTTGGGAATTTCTCTCAAAAAAACTCTGCCACTTTTCTTTATCAACTTTCATTCTATTAAACTCATTATTAAATCCAGTAATAATCTGCTCAGCCATCAGTTTCAGGACCTCTATGTCTCCTCTAATAAAATAGTCAAAGTCTTTTCCTCTTTCTTCAGCTAGATTCACCTTCGAAGTAGTCTCTATCTGGTCATCATCACTAGAAGAATAGCTGACGTCGCTGTTCATTCCAAGCAGAGAAAGGCCTATGTCACTATTACTTTCTCCGCTTTGCTTTTTTTCCCTTTCATCGAACCGAAAAAACGATACAAAGTGAGGAGCATTATCAATCACATGAACTTCTATATCTTTGAGATTGAGATTTTTGACCTCAATCATAATATTACCCGCATTAATCTCATAAGAAGATTGTATCTTCCCCCTAAAACCTGCGGGAAGGAAGCGATCACAATTTGCTATAATAAGATCATACCCAGCAATTTCCCCAAACTGAGTAAACAAAGATTTAATGCCCTCTTGAGGAAGCTGAAAAAAATTTCCATATTGTACGAAATCTGCCAAATTACTTCCCCTTTTGAATTCCATGCAAAGAAGGTGTTGTGTCTTTGAAACACTTTCCTCTTGAAAGAACTGTCGAATAGCTTTTTCCTCTTTCTCACCAGATATCATGTCAACTTTAGGGATTGAAAGATGGGAAAAAGCTCGTTTATAAAAATTTGTGCAAAAATGTTCACACTGGGTATAATATAGCTTTTGCCACTTAAGGACATACTTGAATTCAATTTGTCTAGAAATAAAAGTTAAGCCCGTTGAACCTAAACTAGACCGCATAAAAGGAAAAGGTTTATTTTTTCGATGCTTTTTAATAAATGAAAGAGCATCGCTTGTAGAAGATTTGCTTTGTTGATTTATACTCGTTGTTGCTATTGAAGACATTTTCCCCCCAAAAATTTTAACTTCTAGCCATTTACAGCAACAATTGTATTAAAAAAATGAAAATAAGTCACTAAAAACACTTATTGGACAGCAATTCCCGAAAACCTCTTAACTAATTTACCTTAAGCGTCTTGCGGAAAAAAATTTTCACAAACCATTTTGACTTAAACCATTGTTTTCCAAATCATTAGACTTTTTTACAACAGAAACTCCTTATTATTTAATAAAACAAAAAAAGTTATTTATATTACAATGATCGATTGGAATAAACAGTGGGAGCTCCATGCTCCCGGTTTTAAAGAGGGATTTGTGTCTGTTGCCCTTAAGAATTATGGAGGTTCCAACCACTCCTTCAGGCTCGCTCCTGGGGCGGGGTTTGGTGATCTCTCCCACCCCACAACGCGGCTGATGCTCTCGCTGATGCCTAAAGAAATCACCGCTCCGGTGATCGATGTGGGGTGTGGGAGTGGGGTCCTTTCCCTTGCGGCAAAAACGTTGGGAGCTCCTTCGGTCCTGGGAATCGACATCGACCCTGCAGCCATTGAACACTCCCAAAAAAATGCTAAGCTAAATGAACTTGAGTGCATCTTCGATACAAAGATTGAGCTGGTCCCTCCCTCACCGTTGATCTTGATGAATATGATTTCGTCAGAACAAAGGATCGCTTGGGATGCGCTTCCTTCTCTTGGCAGTTATACTTTGATCGTGTCGGGATACCTTGAGGATGAAGCCGCGCCGACTCATTATGGAACAATTACCGCTTCAAAAACACTCGAAGGGTGGAAGGCATTTGCGATAAGCTATGAGTAAACGTACCGATGCTTCTTCAAGGTTATTGGTTGGTTAGGCAGCTGGCCACTCATTTTCATAATCATCTCGCTTTTCAAACTCTTTAAAGAGACCACTGAGGCTTTTGCTAGTTGATTCAGAACATCCCTATGCACAATTGTAACATGAGGCACATAGCAAGTAGGTTGCAAATCATCCTCCAACTCATAGTTTTCTCCTAAAATCTTGTTAAATTCGGCTAGCTTTTCTGCAAGTTGTCTGTTTAAATCCCTGAATTCCTCTTTATTCTTAGGAACCATGATAATCGGAGAATCCCCAGGACTTCTTCCCTTTAAATATCCTCCATTCTCATCTTTAATGGTATAGCATATGATCTCTTCCGGTTGAAAACAAATATTAGAAATTTTTTTTCATTACAATACTGGTAAAAGCACGTTTAATCTGACTAAAATGATCCTGTTTACCCCCTTTAGTTGTAATAAAGCACACATGAAAAAGGTGTCTCTTATGCAAATGAACTTCTCCTTCTTTCAAACCAGGGTAAACAGTCCAAAAAAGATTTCTTAAAGCTTCTTGAGCATCTTTCTTATCGTCTATAAACTCAAGGTTTGCACTAACACTTATTTTTTTTAACTCTACAGATGCAGACATTCCTACCTCGTGATAACTCCTGTACTTCTAGGGGTTTTTACCCAAACCAATCTTCCCATGGGCTAGGTTCTGCTGAGAAATTTATCGCAAGTTTCAAGAAAACCTCCTCTGAATCCCTTAGCCCTAAATTTCTCAACAGAACCTAGTAAATTAAAAAATTAAACGCAAGGGGCGTGATTCATCCCAGACTGGGTTTTCTCACGTCCAAGGGTAAAAAAAGCCCCCTTCTTAGAACTCCGGGGTTCTAAGAAGGGGGCTTTGGGTTACATCATTCCCATGCCAGGCATACCGCCCATGCCGCCCATTCCGGGCATTCCTCCCATACCACCCATGCCTCCAGGCATGCCGCCCCCTTCGGGAGCGTCGCTCTTTGGCTCGGGCTTGTCGGTGATCATGCACGCAATGGTGATGAGGAGACTTGCGATCGATGCAGCATGTTTCAGCGCACTTTTCGTCACGAGGACAGGATCGAGAACTCCCGCCTTCAGGAGATCTTCAAAGGTGTCAGTCAGGCCGTTGTAGCCCATAGAACCTTCAGCTTCGAAGACCTTTTCGGCAACCATGTTCCCTTCTTTACCGCAGTTGGTTGCGATGGCTGTTGCTGGGGCAAAAGCGGCGCGGCGGACAATGTCAACACCGATCCTTTCTTCTCCCTTCAGCTTGAGGCTATCGAGCGCTTTGACAGCGCGAAGAAGGGCCACCCCTCCTCCCGGAACAATTCCATCGATGACCGCTGCGCGGGTTGCATGAAGGGCATCTTCGACACGCATCTTTTTCTCTTTCATTTCGGTTTCGGTTGCAGCGCCCACGTTAATGACAGCGACACCACCTGCAAGTTTTGCGAGGCGCTCTTCAAGGTTTCCGCGGTCGTAGTCAGAGGTGGTCTCTTCCATCTCTTTCCGGATCTGGGCCGCTCGCTTTTGCACCTCTTGAGGGTTTCCACTTCCTCCGATAATGGTGGTCTCTTCCTTGCCAATTTTAATCGTCTTGGCAGTTCCTAAAACATCAAGCCCTACCTCTTCGAGGTTAAGTCCCGCCTCTTCGGAAACAACGGTAGCTCCAGTGAGGATCGCGATGTCTTGAAGGGTCGCTTTTCGTCGATCGCCAAAGGCAGGTGCTTTAACGGCGCAGAGGGGCATCCCCCCTTTTAGCTTATTTATGACAAGAGTGGTCAGCGCCTCTCCATCGATATCTTCAGCAATGAGGAGAAGGGGTCTTTGCCCTTGCTCCATCACCTTTTCTAAAATAGGGATGAGCTCTTTTGCGCTTGAAAGTTTTTTGTCGGCGATGAGGATCTGCGCATTGGAAAGCTCGGCTGTCATCTTTTCTGCGTTGGTGACGAAGTAAGGAGAGAGATACCCTTTGTCAAACTGCATTCCCTCAACAACATCAAGGACCGTTTCAATCCCTTTGGCATCAGCAATGGTAATCGTTCCATCTTTGCCCACCTTTTCCATCGCCTCTGCGATCATTTCTCCAATTTCGGGGTCGTTGTTGGAAGAAATGGTGGCGATTTGCTTGATCTCTTCGTGGTTTTGAACGGGAGTGGCAAGTTTATCGAGCGCTTCGATCATACTTTGAACCGCCTTGTCAATGCCTCGCTTGACGCTCATCGGGTTGGCACCTGCAATGACGTTTTTCACCCCTTCTTTAAAGATCGCTTCTCCAAGAACAATCGCAGTTGTCGTCCCATCCCCTGCAACATCAGAAGTTTTCGAAGAGGCCTCTTTCACAAGCTGTGCGCCGATGTTCTCGAACTTATCTTTGAGAGAAATTTCTTTGGCAACAGTGACCCCATCCTTTGTTGAAAGAGGGGAGCCAAATCCTTTGTTGATGACCACATTGCGCCCCTTAGGACCCAATGTCACGATCACCGCTTTAGCAAGAAGTCTGACCCCTTTAAGGATCGACTTCAAGGCCGTTTCATTAAATTGTAACATTTTCGCCATGGTCTTCTCCTTATTCTACAACTGCTAAAACATCATCTTCAGACATAATGAGAAGTTCTTCTTCTCCCTTCACTTCGGTTCCTGCAAAGGCGCTGAATAAAATCTTGTCACCCACCTTTAGTTCCATCTCTTCGAGCTTTCCCTCTTTCATCTTGCCGGGGCCGACAGCAAGGACTTCTCCCTGCTTTTGCTTCTCCTGTGCCGAGTCGGGAAGCAAAATGCCCCCTTTGCTTTCGACCGCTTCAGACCGCTTAACAAGAACTCGATTTCCTAATGGCTTAAACTTTTTTTCTGACATGGTGACTTTCTCCCATTGGGTTGTTTTTTTATCCCCATCATAGGGACCACAATGGTTTTTGTCAAACAGATTTAGCACAAAAAGGAAGCGATTGCTAATAGAGGAGATATTTTATCCGGACTTTCTTAAACTGTTCCCGCTCGCTTTGCTCATGAGCGATCATCTTCCACGCGGCATACCGCTCGTAGAGCATCATCCGAAAGATCTCATCGTTCCCATTGGCCAAGCAAAAAAGGCGCTTTTTATTGCCGTTCACTTTTTCGAGATACCCCTTCGTTTGCTTAGGGTAGAGACTTTTGAGAATTCCCATTAAAAGATATTGGACACTTAAGGGGCGGTAACGCCTCATGTTGGTGGGGCGGATGAGGACCCCATGACACTCTTTCCCTTTAAAGGAGCCATAAAAAGGGCGGTAGTGAAAAGGAAAGAAACGGACGCCGGGAAGTTTTTGGCTATTGAGCTTCTTAGCAAACACTTCGGCATCGATCCAGGGAGCCCCCACAACCTTAAAAGGGAGGGTGTACCCAATCCCAATGTTCACCATGTTGAGCTCTCCTAAAATGCCGGTCGATGCATAGAAAAGAGGAGTATCGGGCTCGGGAATATGGGGACTGGTGGGGATCCAAGTAAGCCCCGTCTCTTTAAAGGTCATCGTCCGCCTCCACCCCTTCATTGGAATGACTTTGAGTTGGCACCCAATCTTATACTCTCCATTAAAGAATGTGGCAAGCTCTCCAATCGTCATCCCATGGCAATAAGGAACATTAACATAGCCAATAAAGGAGCGCCACTTTTCCCCTAGCATTCCCCCATCAACGATCAACCCATTAATCGGGTTAGGGCGATCAAAGACCACCACTGGAATTTTCCGCTTGGCCGCCTCTTCCATCACATAAAAGAGGGTCGTCGCATAGGTATAGGAACGGACCCCAATGTCTTGAATGTCATAGATTAAAACATCGATCCCTTGGAGCATTTCGCTTGTCGGGCGGCGGGTTTTTCCATGCAAGCTATAGAGCTTTAGAGCTCCGACTTTTCCATCTTGGGTCTTCTTTCCTGCATGGGCACTTCCTGACCACCCATGCTCGGGGCTGAAAAGGGCAACGACCTTCATCCCTTTTTGTTGCAAAAGAGTAACGGTGGGGGTGAGCGTTTTGTTGACGCCGGTGTGGTTACTGACAAGACCAATCCGTTTTGTTTTCAGCGGTTTGTCATGCCCGTCCTTAAAGAAGAGATCGACGCCGAGATCAACGGCGGCAAAAAGGGGGAAACAGAGGGTGAAAAAAATGAGTCGCCACATAAGAAATTATGTTAGAGGAAAACACCTTTTTCGTGTACAAGAACAGTTACGGGGTTGTGTAACTAGATGTGGGTTAGGGCTAAATGACTGATAAACAAAGTGAAACAAAAGAGATGCTCGCAGCAAAAGAGCTCCTTGTCTCTATCATGGGCGCTCCCCTCACCCTTGAAGAGCGGAAAGAAAAGGCCGTTCAGCTGGCTGCCTTGATCCTCACCGAATCCAATCGAAGGCTCACAAAAGAGGAAAAAAGGCGGTATGGCGAGCTCCACCGGATGATGAGTGATCCGGTTGGAAAAGTCTTTCTTACCGCAATGACCGACCAGTGTTTCCGCTCGAAAAATTATGAGCGGATCGCCGACCAGATGATCTACCTTCTCAATCTCTATGGCATTCCAAAGTTCCTCTCTCCTATTAAACGGCTGCAGCTTTATCTCTTTAAGGTTTTAGGGGCTAAGTTTGCCAATATTCTGGTTCCCATTGCGATTTGGTCGCTAAGGAAAGAGACCTCTTCGGTGATCATTCCAGGGGAGACTGGCCCCTTAGCCCGCCACATCAAGAAACGCAAAGAAGAGGGGATCCGTCTCAACTTAAACCATTTGGGAGAGGCGATTCTTGGAGAGGAGGAGGCGGTGCGTCGCCTGGGCGTCTACCTCGAAGACCTCAAACACCCCCACATCGACTACGTTTCGATCAAAGTCTCAACGATTTACTCGCAGATTAACCTGGTGGCTCCTGAGAAAACCTTGGAAGATTTAGCGGAAAGACTCCGGGAACTGTATCGGGCTGCCAAAGGTAAGTTTGTCAATCTTGACATGGAAGAGTACCGCGATCTTCACCTGACCAAAAATCTTTTTATGAAGGTTCTCAGTGAACCGGAGTTTAAATCCCACTCTGCCGGCATTGTATTGCAAGCCTACCTCCCCGATAGTCATCCGATCCAAAAAGAGCTCACCGAATGGGCGATGGAGCGGGTGAAAAATGGGGGCGCCCCGATCAAGATTCGGATCGTGAAGGGAGCGAACATGGCAATGGAGCAGCATGAAGCGTCGCTCAAAGGGTGGGCGCAAACCCCTTACACATCGAAGGTTGAGACCGACGCGAACTATAAACGGATGGTCGTTTACGCCTGCGAGCGTTCCCACGCAGAGGCGGTTCACATTGGCATTGCCTCCCACAACATTTTCGATATTGCTTTTGCGATGCTTCTCCGTTTGGAAAATCGGGTCGAAAAAGAGATCTCCTTTGAGATGCTCGAAGGGATGGCCGACCATATGCGGCGGGTGGTTCAAGCTCTTACCGGCGATATGCTCCTGTACTGCGCCGTTTCGACGCGGAAAGATTTCCAAAGTGCGATTGCCTACTTGATTCGCCGCCTCGATGAAAACACCGGCGCCGAAAATTTCCTCGCCCATAGTTTTGGCCTCCGCGCCGGAACCAAAGAGTGGGAAAAGCAAGTCGCCCTTTTCTCCGATGGGTGCAACCTGATCGACACCACCACCATGGAGCCCAGACGGAAACAAAACCGACTCGAAGCGCCGACCCATCTCGATATTAACGCCCCCTTTGAAAATGAGGCGGATACCGACTTCTCCCTTCCCCAAAATCAACGGTGGGCTAAAGAGATTGTCAACCGGTGGAAAGAAAAACAAATCGATCCGATTCCCCTTGTGATCGCAGGGGAAGAGGTCATGACCTCTGAAACGGGAATGGGGATTGACCCCTCCTATCCCGATCGCTCCTACTATACCTATACAAAAGCAAGCTGGAAAGAGATCGACCGCGCTTTAGCCTGTGCTAAACAAGAGGAGAACAACTGGGCCCATACTTCGATTGAGGAGCGGTGCGCCCTTTTATCTAAAGCGGCCCAAAAACTCAGAGAAACCCGCGGCGATCAGATCGGCTCGATGCTCGGCGATGCGGGCAAAGCCTTTATCGAAGCCGATATCGAGCTTTCCGAGGCGATCGACTTTGCTGAATATTATCTCCGCTCAATGCATCAATTTGCCGCTCATAAAGATTTAGAGTGGAGCCCTAAAGGGACCATCCTCGTTGCCTCTCCCTGGAACTTTCCCAAAGCCATCCCTGCAGGAGGGATCTTTGCTGCTCTCGTCACTGGCAACTGCGTCCTTTTTAAGCCTCCCCACGAAACCGTTTTAACCGGTTGGGAGCTTGTCAAAACCCTGTGGGAAGCGGGGATTCCAAAAAAAGTGCTCCAGTTTATCAACTGTGATGACGATCCAGTCGGCTCAAAACTCATCCAAGATGAGCGGGTCAATGCTGTGATTCTCACTGGCGCGACTGCCACTGGAAAACTCTTTATGAAAATGCGCCCCGGGATCGATCTTTCTGCCGAAACCGGAGGGAAAAACGCCCTCATCGTCACCACCCTTTCCGACCGCGACCTTGCCATTAAAGAGCTGGTTCAATCAGCCTTCGGCCATAATGGGCAAAAGTGTAGCGCCGCTTCTCTTGCGATCTTAGAAAAAGAGGTCTACGACGATCCCCACTTTTTAAAACAGCTCCGCGACGCGGCTGCCAGTTTAAAGGTGGGCTCCCCTTGGGATCTAAAAAGTAAAATGACACCGCTGATCCATCCTCCCACCGGACCGCTCGAGCAAGGGATTAAAACATTGGAGCCGGGTGAGTCGTGGCTTTTAGAGCCCAAGGTCGACCCCCAAAATCCCCACCTTTGGACACCAGGGATTAAGCTCGGCGTGCAAAGGGGAAGCTTTACCCAAAAAACCGAACTTTTTGGCCCTGTCTTGGGGCTCATCCGTGCTGAAAACCTCGAGCAAGCGATCCATATTGCCAACTCGACCCCTTACGGACTCACCGCTGGGATCCATTCTCTCGACAAGCGAGAGCTTAAAAAGTGGCAGCGCCTCATCATCGCTGGGAACTGCTACATCAACCGGAGCATTACTGGAGCGATCGTCCGCCGTCAACCCTTTGGAGGGACCAAAAACAGTTGCTTTTGCCGCGGCTCTAAAACAGGAGGACCCAACTACCTCACCCAGTTTATGCATGCCAAGCAGATCGGCGTTCCGAAAGAAAAGTTCCCTATTGGTGAGTGGGTCAACAACCTCACCCGTTTCCTCGAAAAATTTGATCTTTCCGCGGAAGACCTCGGAATCTGGTATGCCAGCGTCTCGAGTTACGCCTTCTTTTGGCAACAGTTTAAGCGAGGAAAGGACCGTTCCAAAGTGGTCGGCGAAGACAATTTCCTCCGTTACCGCCCCCACAAAAAACTCACCTTCCGGATCACTCCCGAAGACAACCCGCTCGACTATCTCCGCGTCTTTGCCGCTGCGCTCACCACCGAAACCCGCCTCGACATCAGCTGGGAAAAGAGCCAGGACGACAAGGTTGTCCATGCCAATTGGGGCGTGCTTCTTCCCATCTTTAATATTACCGAAGAAGATGAGGCAACCTTCATCAAGCGGGTCGAAAGTGGAGGTGCCAAGCGGATCCGGATGCTTGGAGAGCCCTCCCAGGCTCTTAAGGAAGCAGCCGCCCAGACCGCCTCCTACATCGACCATGCCCCCGTCCTTGCCAATGGACGGGTCGAGCTCCTCCATTACCTCCGGGAGCTTTCCCTCTCAGTCTCTTACCACCGGTACGGCAACCTGGGCCTCCGCGAAGGAGAGCTGAGAAATCCAATCAACTAATTATAAGAAGTTTATGAAAATTGCAACTATAGTTGCCATTTTTGGACCATTTTTGGCATCGTAGGTAGCAAAAATGAAAAGACCCTGAGAGCCTTTTGGCTGCCTCAGTTAAAAATGTTTTTTTGTTTGTCTCTCACAAATATTTGGCATGGTTCAAAATACAGCATGCTGAGGTAACACTTCCCGAAATATGGAGGCCTTTCCACCTTATGTAGTTAATCGGGAGTATTTAGGAGAAAGATACGTCGGGGGCAAGCCCCCCGCTGCCCCCGACGCATCTTTCATAAGACCAAAAATTGTTACCCTATTTTGAACCATGCCAAATATTTTCATATTTAAAAATCATCAAATCGCTTTCTTAGAAGCACTTAAACTCATTTTATACGTATAATTTTTCTACGTTTTATCATCATTTGAATGATAATAAGTAGTTAGGACATCCTCGCAGAGCGAGGAGCTTAACGGTGAGGAGCAGCCCCAAGGGCTGCCGGTAAGCTTTACCCCCATTTAACCAAAAAGGGACTGGCAGACAGGGGTGCCTCAAAGGCACCGGTTAACTAAAACGATCCTTGTTCTCCACAACCTT
>NZ_JAAEJV010000059.1 GCF_015356785.1 Candidatus Neptunochlamydia vexilliferae
GGAAAGAAGCACTCTCATATTTTGGGGTAGCCTATGAAGAAAGGCTCCCAACTTTGGGAGGCATCTAAATGGCGTTTACACAGTTTAATTTACAGTCTCTTTTTAAAGACTCTTCAGTAGATGGGTATGTTCGATGCCCTGCTGCTGAAGCGCTTGTAGAGTATCTAAAGTTAGGAGGAGATGGGGTAAAAGAGGTTGTGGAAGGGCTCTTTAAGTTTCTTAAAAACTCTTCATTTTGGTGTCATCGAGAATCTATTGCTCGAGCTCTTCGAAAGTCTAGCCCCCAGCAGTTAGCTAAAATGGTATCGGATACTCGTTCATTTAAGCTAGCTTTAGCTGTCTGCTATTTGACTCAAAAAGCACTTACGGTTTCTGAAAAAGAGATCACTATTAGCGATAATAGAACTAAAATACTTTTTCCTGCCGATAAGAATTACTTGAAATTAGTGGGCATTCAAAAGATCATTAATTCATTATATTCTTCCTTAGTTAATGGCATATTCGATCATTCTTGGCAAAACACCTCTTCAAGCAGCACAAGTTCAAGCTCTAGTACTTTTAATACATCGAAGTCCCATGATCGCTATTAAGGAAGATAAAACAAGGAGAACACAATGCAACCAATAGCCTCTAACAGTTCTTCATCAGACAAAAAGACTCTTGTCAGTGACGATCTCATTGAGTTTCGCAATAAAAACAGGCTGGTCATTAATCCAACCACAGTCACTATCGGAACTGCAAGTGTAGGGGGAGATATGAAATTTGCAGGTCAAGCTAATCAAGTAGATGCTCGAGTCAACAAAGTTAAAAACTCCACATTCGACCTAAAAGGGGCAAATGTTACCTTTCAAAATGTAGGGTCAAGCAATCAAGGTATTGAAAAAGTCACGCTAGGGACAAAAGAGGAGCTTGCCAAGCATCTTTCCTCTTTTTATAAAAAGCAGCAAGCAGTTGTTTACAAAATCAGGGGTAAGGGGGCCTGGCAAATCTCTATGCCTATCGAAGGAGTATACACTACCCTTACAATTATTGGAGAACAAGAGAAAAAAGAGAAGGACAATCTCAAAAAACTGTTCCAAGATAGGCGAATTTCGAGCCACGAGACCATCTTTGCCCCTAAAGAACCGATTAAGATGAAGGAGATTTTTGTCCGGGAAGAGCTAAAAAATGCAGATGAAAAGCGTGCGGTGATTCTTGGAGCTGCAGGGGTAGGCAAAAGTACTTTTTGCCAAATGGCAGCGATTAATGGACCAATGTTATGGTCTGACTTTGATGTGGTGTTTCTTATTAAGCTCCGAAACCTCTCTGGCAAAAAAAGAGGTCTCACCTATAGCTATCAAGACCTGATTGCGGAAGAAGGAGGCTTTTCCCTAAAGAACTATAAACATCTCCTTGATCAAAAGTCGCTTAGAAATAGAGCTCTCCTTATTTTAGATGGCTATGACGAGCTTCCAGAGACCTTTGAATGTGAAGGTGTCCAAAAGGCCTTTTTTAAGCTCAAGGAGCATTTTCCCCACATCCTCATCACCTCACGCCCCATGGATGTGGATATGGATGTTAAGGCAAGGCTAGAAATCGTTGGGTTTGATGAACCTAGTATCCAAGAATATATCGAGAAGTTTTATACAGCTTTGATCAAAAATTCAGACTTCACAAAACAAGACGCAGATGGGAAAATCTCAGCCTTAAAAAGCCAACTCAAAGCAAAGCCAATCGTCCATAGCTTTGCGCAGATTCCCATAAATCTCTCTCTTATCTGCGCTCTTTTTAAAGAAAACGAGAGCTTCCTGCACTCGGACACAGTCTCCATTTCCACCTTCTATATCGAGGCTGTTCGCTGGTTTTATAAACGGTATCAGCTTAGTCAGCTTCCCTCTCTTGCATCTGACATATTAAAGAAGCGTATTCGCAGGCAAAGAGACCCTCGATCAGACCGAGAGTCTAAGAAAACGATCGACCCCATAGCAAAGGCTTTAGAAGAAATTGCTTGGACAGCAATGAAAAAAAACACCCTATATCCGAGTGAGTCTTGCATTAACCAGGCTCTAGAAAAAAACAATATAAGCACTGATGATCTAACGAAAATTGGCCTTTTTAGTGCAGAAGATGATCACCCACAGTTTATCCATTTGACCTTTCAAGAGTTTTTTGCAGCCACTTACCTAGCTAACCTTTATATAAATAACCCATTACAAGCAACCAAGTATTTCAAAGCAATCAAGTTCGACCCCCGGTATACCCTCACCCTATGGATGGCTGCAGGGTACCTCTCCCACCAAGAAAAGAAAAAAGCTCTGAAGATTTTTTTCAATGATTTATTTGGAGACCCTCAAGATTTAGCAAGAGGATATGGGCTGATCCTTAAAGCTCGTTGCTTTGAGGAGTGCAAGTGTCCCAAAGAAATCCCTCAGCACAAAGCATTTATCGATGAAGCTGCTGAGTCTATCAAAGCAACTCCTGTTCAAGAAATGAACTTTCAGCTTTTAAACCAAAATGTCAGGCTTTTGCACCATCCCTCTATTATAAAAGCATTTCAGGAAAACATGACAAAAAAAGGAACACGACTAAAAGCTATATCTTTAATAGGCCGTCTTGTGCAAGAGAAATTACTCATCCCACATGAGATGATGCTGACGTTAAGTGAACTTGCTTTTAGTAGCGCTACTCAAGATGCTGCTATTAGAGTGATTCTACAAATAGTAAAAGGGGGAAGAGCCCTTCCAAAAAAGGGGATAGAGGTGCTCCTTAAAGTGCTTAAGGACTCTTCATTAAATGGGTACGCTCGAGGCGATGCTGCTGAAGCGCTTGGAGAGTATCTAAAGGTAGGAGGAGAAAAAGCAAAAGAGGTTGTGGAAGTGCTCCTTAAAGTGCTTAAAGACTCTTCATTAAATGGGTACGCTCGAAGCAATGCTGCTGAAGCGCTTGGAGAGTATCTAAAAGAGGGAGGAGAAAAAGCAAAAGAGGTTGTGGAAGTGCTCTTTAAAGTGCTTAAAGACTCTTCAGTAGACGGGTCCGTTCGAAGCAAGGCTGCTTATGTTATTATAGAGTATCTAAAAGTAGAAGGAGAAAAAGTAAAAGAGGTTGTGGAAGTGCTCCTTAAAGTGCTTAAAGACTCTTCAGTAGAGGGGTTCGTTCGAAGCAACGCTGCTTATGCGCTTGTAGGGTATCTAAAAGAGGGAGGAGAAAAAGTAAAAGAGGTTGTGGAAGTGCTCCTTAAAGTGCTTAAAGACTCTTCAGTAGAGGGGTTCGTTCGAAGCAACGCTGCTTATGCGCTTGGAGAGTATCTAAAATTAGGAGGAGAAAAAGTAAAAGAGGTTGTGGATGTGTTTCTTGAAGTTTTTAAAGACTCTTCAGTAGATGGGTCCATTCGACGCGCTGCTGCTTTTGCGCTTGGAGAGTATCTAAAAGGGGGAGGAGAAAAAGCAAAAGAGGTTGTAGAAGGGCTCCTTAAGGTGCTTAAAGACTCTTCAGTAGATTGGGAAGTTCGAAGCGTTGCTGCTTCTCCGCTTGGAGAGCATCTAAAAGAGGGAGGAGAAAAAGTAAAAGAGGTTGTGGATGTGCTTCTTGAAGTTCTTAAAGACTCTTCAGTAGAGAGGCTCACTCCACTCTATGCTGCTTCTGAGCTTGAAAGGTCTCTCCCCGAGCAGTTAGTTGATATGGTATTGGGTAATCGTTGGTCTGCTGCTTCTGCGCTTGGAGAGTATCTAAAAGGGGAAGGAGAAAAAGAAAAAGAAAAAGAGGTTGTGGATGTGTTCCTTAAACTTCATAAATTTCTTAAAGACTGTTCAGTAAAGGGGTACGCTCTACGCAATGTTGCTTATACTCTTGGAGAGTATCTAAAGTTAGGAGGAGAAAAAGCAAAAGAGGTTGTGGAAGGGCTCCTTAAAGTTCTTAAAGACTCTTCAGTAAAGGGGGCCGGTCGAAGCAATGCTGCTTATGCGCTTGGAGAGTATCTAAAAGGGGGAGGAGAAAAAGTAAAAGAGGTTGTGGCAGGGCTCCTTAAAGTTTTTAAAGACTCTTCAGTAGATTGGAAAGTTAGAAGCGCTGCTGCTTATGCTCTTGGACAGTATCTAAAAGGGGAAGGAGAAAAAGAAAAAGAAAAAGAGGTTGTGGATGTGCTTCTTAAAGTTTTTAAAGGCTCTTCAGTAGATGAGTCCGTTCGACGTGCTGCTGCTTATGCGCTTGGAGAGTATCTAAAGTTAGGAGGAGAAAAAGTAAAAGAGGTTGTGGGTGTGCTCCTTAAAGTTTTTAAAAACTCTTCAGTAGATTGGTCCGTTCGATGCGATGCTGCTTCTGCGCTTGGAGAGTATCTAAAACTTGCACTTTTCCCCGTGGCTTGCTACGAGTTGAGGCCCGGCTCAAATTGCACCAAAGCGCAGCCGTCCCGAAGGGAAAATTCCCGAAATACCCAGCGGCTTGCCGCAGGGATAGGGAATTTTAGGCCTGCGCAAATTTATTGGAAAGGAGAAAAAGTAAAAGAAGTGGTAGAGGAGCTCCTTAAAGTTTTTAAAAACCATTCAGGAGATGAGAAAGTTCGAGACTCTGTTGCTCGAGCTCTTCGAAAGTCTAGCTCCCAGCAGTTAGCTAAAATGGTATCGGATACTCGTTCATTTAAGCTAGCTTTAGTTGTCTGCTATTTGACTCAAAAAGCGTTTACGGTTTCTGAAAAAGAAATCACTATTAGCGATAATAGAAATAAAATATCTTTTCCTGCTGATAAGAATTACTTGAAATTAGTGAACCTTCAAAAGATCATTAATTCATCATATTCTTCCTTAGTTAATGGCATATTCGATCATTCTTGGCAAAACACCTCTTCAAGCAGCACAAGTTCAAGCTCTAGTACTTTTAATACATCGAAGTCCCATGATCGCTATTAAGGAAGATAAAACAAGGAGAACACAATGCAACCAATAGCCTCTAACAGTTCTTCATCAGACAAAAAGACTCTTGTCAGTGACGATCTCATTGAGTTTCGCAATAAAAACAGGCTGGTCATTAATCCAACCACAGTCACTATCGGAACTGCAAGTGTAGGGGGAGATATGAAATTTGCAGGTCAAGCTAATCAAGTAGATGCTCGAGTCAACAAAGTTAAAAACTCCACATTCGACCTAAAAGGGGCAAATGTTACCTTTCAAAATGTAGGGTCAAGCAATCAAGGTATTGAAAAAGTCACGCTAGGGACAAAAGAGGAACTTACCAAGCATCTTTCCTCTTTTTATAAAAAGCAGCTGACAGAGGTTTATGAGATTAGAGAAAAAGGAGCATGGCAGATTTCTCTTCCCATTGAAGGGGTTTACACAAACCTTGCCATTATCGGGGAAAAAGAGAAAAAAGAACGCAATGATCCTAACGAGACATTTCAAGATAGGAGGATCCCTACCCATGAAACCCTTTTCAAGCCCAAAACGCCCATCGCTCCCAAGGACATTTTTAAGCACGAAAAGCTTAAAAATGCTTCCCAAAAAAGGGTTGTAATTTTTGGAGCTGCAGGAGTCGGAAAGACTACCTTTTGTCAGATGACAGCAATCAATGGAGCTGATCTATGGCCCGAGTTTGATGTGGTTTTTCTCGTTAGGCTCCGCAATCTTAACAGTGAAGCTTATCCTCCTAGGCAAGAGGGGTATACCCCCTACGATATCTTATGCAAAGAGTGTGGAATAAATTTAAAAAAATACCAACGCCTTCTAGAAAACCCAGATTTTAGAAAAAAGGCTCTTTTGATTTTCGATGGATATGATGAGCTTCCCAATGCAGTAGAAAATGGGCATTTGAAACAGGCCTTTGAGGGGCTCCATAGAGCAACTTTTGACACAGATCACCGCAAAAAGGCCCCCCTTTTTCCTCATATTATGGCAACCTCTCGTCCAGGAGGGGTTGGCATCCATTACATAAACGAAATGGAGATCGTGGGCTTTGATGAAAAAAATGTCCAGAGCTATGTCGAGAAATATTATGGACTTTTAGCTGACAATGACGAGCTCAGCAAAGAAAAGGAAAAAAGCAAAATCCAAAAGCTTAAAAAAGAGCTTGCAAATCGAACTCTTGTCCATAGTCTTGCTCAAATCCCCATTAATCTCGCCCTTATGTGCTCCATATTTAAAGAGGATGAGTCGATTTTTAAATCTGACAAAACTCTCTCGGTAACGACCTTTTATAACGAAGCTGTGAACTGGTTTTATAAGCGTTGCCAGCTCAGAGATCGACAAAAATACCAGAGCCTGACCTCGTCTTCAAATATTTGTGACCAAGAAAGTCCTCGCCTTACAAATCCAAAAATCGATTCCATCGCAAAAGTTCTCGAGGAAATTGCCTGGCAAGCCATGGAAGATAATATTCTATACCTTTCAAAAGCCAGGATTGAAAAAACCTTAAGCCGCTTCAAGCTCAATTACGGAGACTTAACAAGTTTGGGGTTATTCCCTATTGAAGGAGGAAGGCAAGGTAGAGGGCAGTTTATCCATTTAACCTTTCAAGAGTTCTTCGCAGCCACTTACCTAGCCAATATGTACATCAATGCTCCATCAAAGGCAACCGAGTGTTTCAAAAAGATCAAGTTCGATCCCCGGTATACGCTTACCCTTTGGATGGCTGCAGGGTACCTCTCCCATCAAGAAAAGAAAAAAGCTCTGAGAGCTTTTTTCAATGACCTATTCGGGGCCCCCGAAGATCTAGCAAGAGGATATGGGCTGATCCTTAAAGCGCGCTGCTTTGAGGAGTGCAAGTGCCCCGAGGAAATCCCTCATTACAAAGGATTTATCGATGAAGCTGTTGAATCTATCAAAGCGGCTCCTACTCAAGAAATGAACTTTCAGCTTTTAAACCGAAATGTGAGACTTTTGCGCCATCCCTCTATTATAAAAGCATTTGAAGAAAACATGACAAAAAAAGAAACACAAATAGAAACTATATCTTTAATAGGCCGTCTTGGGCAAGAGAAATTGCTCATCCCAAATGAGGTGATGCTGACGTTAAGTGAACTTGTTCTTAGTAGTGATGTTCGAAGGTATGCTATTGAATCTCTTTCACAGATAGTAAAAGGGGGAGGAGCCCTTCCAAAAAAGGGGATAAAGGGGCTCTTTAAAGTTCTTAAAGACTCTTCAATAGATTGGAACGTTCGAGGCGATGCTGCTAAAGCGCTTGGAGAGTATCTAAAGGTAGGAGGAGATGGGGTAAAAGAGGTTGTGGAAGGGCTCTTTAAAGTTCTTAAAGACTCTTCAATAGATTGGAACGTTCGAGGCGATGCTGCTAAAGCGCTTGGAGAGTATCTAAAGGTAGGAGGAGATGGGGTAAAAGAGGTTGTGGAAGGGCTCTTTAAAGTTCTTAAAGACTCTTCAATAGATTGGAACGTTCGATGCAATGCTGCTCTAGCTCTTGTAAAGTATTTAAAGGTAGGAGGAGATGGGCTAAAAGAGGTTGTGGAAGGGCTCCTTAAAGTTCTTAAAGACTCTTCAGTAGAGTGGCGCGTTCGACGCGATGTTGTTAAAGCTCTTGGAGAGTATCTAAAGGTAGGAGGAGATGGGGTAAAAGAGGTTGTGGAAGGACTCCTTAAAGTTCTTAAAGACTCTTCAGTAGATCGGTACGTTCGAGGCGCTTTTGCTGAAGCTCTTGTAGAGTATCTAAAGGTAGGAGGAGATGGGGTAAAAGAGGTTGTGGAAGGGCTCCTTAAAATTCTTAAAGACTCTTCAGTAGATCGGTACGTTCGAGGCGCTGCTGCTTTTGCGCTTGGAGAGTATTTAAAGGTAGGAGGAGATAGATTAAAAGAGGTTGTGGAAGGGCTCCTTAAAGTTCTTAAAGACTCTTCAGTAGATGGGTATGTTCGAGGCAGTGCTGCTAAAGCTCTTAGAGAGTATCTAAAGTTAGGAGGAGATGGGGTAAAAGAGGTTGTGGAAGTGCTCCTTAAAATTCTTAAAGACTCTTCAGTAGATGGGTCCGTTCGAGGCGCTGCTGCTACAGCTCTTGTAAAGTATCTAAAGGTAGGAGGAGATGGGGTAAAAGAGGTTGTGGAAGGGCTCCTTAAAATTCTTAAAGACTCTTCAGTAGATGGGTACGTTCGAGGCAATGCTGCTTATGCGCTTGTAGAGTATCTAAAAGAGGGAGGAGATGGGGTAAAAGAGGTTGTGGAAGGGCTCCTTAAAATTCTTAAAGACTCTTCAGTACATAGGTCCGTTCGACGCGATGCTGCTTTTGCGCTTGGAGAGTATTTAAATTTAGGAGGAGATGGGGTAAAAGAGGTTGTGGAAGGGCTCCTTAAAGTTCTTAAAGACTCTTCAGTAGATGGGTCCGTTCGACGCGATGTTGCTAAAGCTCTTGTAGAGTATCTAAAGGTAGGAGGAGATGGGGTAAAAGAGGTTGTGGAAGGGCTCCTTAAAGTTCTTAAAGACTCTTCAGTACAGGGGTTCGTTCGACGCTATGTTGCTAAAGCTCTTGGAGAGTATTTAAATTTAGGAGGAGATGGGGTAAAAGAGGTTGTGGAAGGGCTCCTTAAAGTTCTTAAAGACTCTTCAGTAGAGGGGCTCGTTCGAGGCGTTGCTGCTAAAGCTCTTAGAGAGTATCTAAAGGTAGGAGGAGATGGGGTAAAAGAGGTTGTGGAAGGGCTCCTTAAAGTTCTTAAAGACTCTTCAGTAGAGGGGTTCGTTCGAGACTGTGCTGCTAAAGCGCTTGGAGAGGTTAGTGCCCAGCAGTTAGCTAAAATGGTATCAGATACCCATTCATTTAAGCTGGCTTTAGATGTCTGCTATTTGACTCAAAAAGCGCTTACGGTTTCTAAAAAAGTGGTTACTATTAGCGATAATAGAGCTAAAATATCTTTTTCTACTGATGAGAATTATTTGAAGTTGATCGATCTCCAAAAGATTATTACTTCATCATATTCCTCCTTGTCTAATAGTATATTCGATCATTCTTTGCAAAACACCTCTTCAAGTAGCACAAGCTCTAGTGTTTTTAATGCATCCAAGGAGTCTGGAGGTAATCGTTTGCATTCTAAAGAGCTTAAGTTAAGTAGGTCTAACGATACCCCTTCAAGTTCCCATGCTTTATTAAAGGATAGAGAGAACACGACTGCTAAATCTTCCACTTTAACAGGAAAGTCTTTGGCTAAACCAAAAGTGCAAAAATCTGCTTTTCCCGCCATTAGGAGCAACGATAAGACAGTTTTAACAATCACAGCTCTGTTCGTCTGTGTGGTCTTTTTTGGACATAAGCTGCTCCAAAGCCGTGCAACAGAAAAATGGAAACCAAAGGTTTTAAAGGGGAGGAATGTTTTGTTTGCTTTGGCGGCTGTCCATAGTTGGGTCTATGTGGTGTTTAGGCAGCAGTTGAAGGGTTTTTACGATCCTGCAGCTTCGAAACTGGGTTTTAAGTAAGAGGTATCGAAACAACCTGTCTTGTGTGCTTAGCTCTTGGTGCATTGATGCCTTGTCATTAGGGCAAGGGCGATTTCTGGGTGTCCTTGCATAGAGCGTGCTTAACTAAGAAAGGTAAGGGTTGTTAAATTTATGGCATATTTTGATTCAAACCAAAGGATTTGCCATGAGTATCCCTTCTCTAGAAAGTGTCAAAGAGCGGTTAGCTGAGGCACGCCAAAATCGGTCATCTAGAAATAAGTTCCCGAAAGCTCTATGGGATGACATTTTCTTTCTGGCAAAAAGTCACTCAGTGGGCATTGTATCCAAAAAGCTGAACCTCACTCCAACCTTTTTAAGAAGGAAGATGAAAGAATCCCTAACTCAAGGGAAGCTAACATTTCAGGAAGTCAAGTTGCCACCTCCAGTAATTGAAAAGGTAACTATTAAGATTAGCTGCCCCAGATTAGACATTCAGATTGAGGGACCTATTGCTTGCATTGAGCCTTTAATGCCCATTCTTGGAGGGAAGTGATGCTCCAACTTTCTCCAACAATGAAGGTCTTTATCTGCCTACAACCGGTTGATTTCCGCAAAGGAATAGATGGACTTGCCGGGGTCTGCAGAAATCAGCTGGAGCTTAACCCAATGGATGGAATGGTTTTTGTTTTTAGGAATAAGAAAAGAACGACCCTAAAATGTTTTGCGTCAACTATTTTTGCCGGTTAGCGACAATTATCTTTGCCGCTTTACCTCTCTCAGATTAACTGCGTAATTTCTGTATAATCTGTTCCTGTT
>NZ_JAAEJV010000060.1 GCF_015356785.1 Candidatus Neptunochlamydia vexilliferae
TAAGGATATTACAAGTAAGAGGGGGGAGTAAAAATATTTTTATGTAGATCTATGGAATTTATCTCATCGATACCTATGGAATTTTCCTTGACTTTGACACGAGGGATTTTTATTCCCCTTCTCCAGGAAAAAGCTCTCGAATTTTTTCTCCGGACTCAGATAGAAGCTCGCCTTTCCATTCAGATACGTTGCGCGCCTCCGAAGAAAAGTTAGCTCCTATGATCACTATGTGTTTGCCTTTATGGGTATAAGGCTTGAAGTATTGTTTTTCATGGATTTGCTTTAAAGCTTTATCAGCAGAGCCGTCAAGCTTAAGTTCTAGAATATAAGTTGTTTTGGGAACTTCTAATATCACGTCAATACGCCCTGTATTTATTGACCTTTCTGATAAAGGGTTAAAACCCATCCCATGCAGCATTGACAAGAGCATTGCTTGATATGTTCGCTCTTTTGCATCAACAAAGACTTGATATGCGAAGCTAGAAAGGCCTATTTCTATCTGATTAAATAGAAGGCTTGGCTGATGCTTTTCTAGCGCTTCTACGCACTCCCTAGAGGATCTTAGTTTAGTGATTGGGGCAAAATTTTTGACGAGAGAGTTGATAAATGCGGATCTTACCTCTTCATTAGGAAGACCTAAAAGGTAGCGATTCGAGATGGAGTTATAGTCTTTGATCGTAAAGTAGCCTGTTTGGTACATCAAGGCTTCTAAGTTTATTTGCTCTAGAGAGCTAATATCCATTAGCTCCTCTTCTGTAGCTGTTGTTCCGTCTAATGAAACCATCGACTCAAGATGCTCTTTCAGTTGATGAATTAGGAACGAAGGAGTCCCGGTGCTATACCAATAAGTTTTAGGCTTTTTGCTTTGCATAAACTTAAGGGTCGAAAAAGGGTTATAAACACAAAGCTTTCCCTCAGAAAATCTGTAGCCATTGTACCAGTTTCGAACTTCGTCTATGACCTTTTCTTCCGGTACTAAATTCCCCAGTTGACTCCTTTCCTGAGCGATTTTTTGAATGTGATCTCGAAAACTTGCTCTTAGCTCTTCTTCGGTATATCCCATCATCCCGGCATATTTGGGTTCCATCGTGATGTCATTTAAGTTATTAAGAGCTGAAAAAAGGGAAACTCGAGAGAATTTACTAATCCCCGTTATAAATGTGAACTTTAAGTGTTTATCTAAACTTTTGATTGTTCCAAAAAAGTCTTTGAGGATATCTCTATTCTTTCTAGCAACATCAAGATCTTCCAAATGATCTATGATAGGCTTATCGTACTCATCGATTAATACTGCTACTTTTTTCCTATATTTGTTCGATAGCCGAACAACCAATGTATCCAAAGCAACTTGAATATCGGTTGTAACAATAGAGATATCGTGCTCCTTGGCGATAATCTCCAGCCTTACCTGCAAAGCGGTTTCAAGATGGTCGGGAGTTCTACTTGCTATTTTTGAGAAATCTAAATATAGAACTGGATATTTTTGCCAGTCATATCCGCTTTCATAGATCTTGCAGTCTTTAAAAAGCTCCTTATTCCCTTTGAAAATTTCTTCTAAGGTATTAATAAACAAAGATTTTCCAAACCTTCTAGGACGGGATATAAAATAATGCTTCCCCGTTGTTATTAGATCCTTGGCAAACATCGTCTTATCAATGTAAACCTGGTCTTCTTCAAGGATCTCACGGATGCTTTGGACACCAATCGGTAATTTTTTCATTTGACTAAAGCTGTAAGGTGGAGTTCTTTTTTTCATTCTACCCTATCAGGAACAAAGCATTCAACTAGAAAATTTTACTTTACAAAGGCCTATCATGGACTACGTCAGCCGGTAGACGAGAGGATTGCTCCTCTCGCCCCTGACGCATCTTTATCCTAAATACTCCCGATTAACTACATAAGTTCGAAAGGTCTCCATATTTCGGGAAGTATTACCTCAGCATGCTGTATTTTGAACCATGCCGATCTTTCCCAGGTTTTTAGCCACTTAGCATATTCGCTTTGGTCGACTTTCTGCTTAACAAAAAAATTCACTGAACCGACACAGCTTCGGAGCCGAAGGCGAAGAAAAGCTGCGTCGTGAAGTGTCCACAACTTATTTGGGTATAGTTAGCTTAACACTTTTTGTTAATTTCAAGCCCAAAAGCATTCACGAAAACGGGCTCAAAACATGCGAAATGTCGATTTTAAGCCCAAAATTTAAAGAAAAACGGGCTTGAAATTGACGTATAACCAATTTTTAGATCATAATTAGGGGTGTTCAAATAACCTCGAGAATTCAATGGACCCCAAAATTCGATTTATAGGAAGGCAAAAAGAGCTAACTCGCCTCCAAGATACTAAAGAAAACCAAATCGCTGATCTTGTTGTCATTACAGGGCGCCGTCGAATTGGAAAAACGCGACTCGCGGAAGAGTTTGGCAAGTCCTTTGAGCGCGTGCTTCTATTTACAGGACTACCTCCAACAAAAGGGATTACAGCTCAAATGCAAAGAGACCATTTTGCACAGCAGCTTGTAAAGCAAACCCATTTGCCACCTCCATCCGCAAAAGATTGGAATGACCTTTTCTGGCATGCTGCCCACCAGTGCGCTGAAGGAGAGGTTCTTCTTATTATAGACGAAATTTCTTGGATAGGCGTAAAAGATCCTACCTTCCTAGGAAAACTTAAAACAGCTTGGGATCAAGACTTTAAGAAAAATCCCAACCTTGTTGTTATTCTCACAGGATCTGTATCAAGTTGGATCGAGAAAAACATCCTTAATAGCACAGGTTTTGTCGGTCGGATTTCCATGGAAATAGCCCTTGATGAATTGCCCCTCTGCTCTTGCAATGAGTTTTTTGGAAAGGAGCATACTAAAATTTCACCCTATGAAAAGTTCAAAACGCTTTGCGTAACTGGAGGAGTCCCTCGCTACCTTGAGGAAATCATCCCCGCGCGCTCTTCGGAAGAAAATATTGAGCGCCTTTGCTTCGAAAGTGGCGGCCTCCTTGTTAAAGAGTTTGAACGCATTTTTTCAGATCTCTTTTACAAGCGTAGTGGCATTTACAAAAAGATTGTGGCCTGTTTGGCTGTGGGAAGCTGTACGCGAAGGCAGCTTGTTGAAAAAGCAGGAGTGGCCAATTCTGGCCGTCTAACTGAATATCTTTACGGCCTAGAGGCAGCGGGATTTATCTCAAAAGATGTGAGCTGGGATATTAAAAGCAAAAAAGAATTAAAAATACCTGTTTATCGCCTTAAGGACAACTATTTACGTTTTTATCTTAAATATATCCAGCCAAATCTTACCCGCATCAAAAGTGGTCGGTATAAGGCTGATCCAAGACAGTGGGCTGTCATTTTTGGGTTTCAATTTGAAAACCTCGTCTTAAGCAATCGAAACCGCCTACTGGAACTTCTTTACATTGATCCGAATCGGGTTGTTTGGGACAACCCTTATACACAAAGAAGCTCAGAGCGAAGGCAAGGGTGCCAAGTTGATTATCTTATACAAACTCGGGACCAATGTTTGTACTTATGTGAAATTAAGTTTTCCAATGACCTTATATCCCCAACAGTTATCCAAGAAGTCGAACAAAAAATCAATGCCCTCTCTCTTCCCTTAGGGTTTTCAGTAAGACCCGTACTTATCCATGTTAATGGGGTGACCCCGGCCCTTCTAGCAGAAGAATATTTCTCGACAATTGTTGACTTCAGCCAACTTCTTGAAGTAAAGTGTTAGAATGAACCCTCCATTACGGATTAAGAACCTCACCACCAAGTATGGCAAGCTCGTTGCTGTCGATGATGTCAGCTTTGAGATCAAACCAGGAGAGGTCTTTGGGCTGCTCGGCCCGAACGGCGCCGGAAAAACCACGATCATCTCCAACATCGTCACTCTACAACCCTCCACAAGTGGGACGATCGAGATCTTTGGAAAGGCGCCCCCACTTGCAAAAAAAGAGATCGGCTTTGTCCCTCAAGAACTCATCCACCACGGCTTTTTTTCTGTTGAGGAGATTTTGAAGTTTCATGCCAACTACTTTGGCGTTTCTTTAGACCTCCCCTACCTTAAATACCTCCTCGAAAAACTCCACCTGTGGCACCACCGAAAAAAGCTCGTGAACCAGCTCAGTGGCGGGATGAAGCGGCGCCTTCTCATCGCAAAAGCCCTCCTTCATAAGCCCAAACTTCTCCTTCTCGATGAGCCGACTGCAGGTGTCGACATCGAGCTCCGCGCTTCGCTGTGGCAATTTATCCTCGAGCTCAAAAAAGAAAATCTGTCGATTCTCTTAACGACCCACTATCTCGAAGAGGCCGAGCGCCTCTCTGACCGGATCGGCATTCTAGACCATGGCCGCCTCGGGAAAGTCGACACCACCGAAAAGCTGTTAGAAACGCACTCGTCTAAAAAGGTGACCATCGCTCTTGTAACTCCCCTTCCAAAGCTATCTCACCCCTATCTAAAAGGGCAAAGCGATCATCATCTTGACTTCCAGATGCCCAATGAGGTCCCTCTTTCTCAGCTCTTTGCCGAAGTGAAGATTCCTCTAGAGGCGATCCAAGATATTAACATCAAAGTGGGAACCTTAGAAGATGTGATGCAAAATGTTCTAAATGGAGGGAATGATGAGTAAATGGATCCAGTGGAAAGGGCTCTACCATCGAGAGGTAGCTCGCTACTTTAAAGTCCCCCTCCAAACCATCGGCGCCCCGATCGTCAGCACCCTTCTCTACCTCCTGATCTTTGGGGTCAGCTTGGGAAAGTCGATCCATCTTGCAGGCGGGTTTCCCTATTTGGCTTTTCTGATTCCCGGTCTCATCGCTATGTCACTCATCAGAAATAGCTTCGACAACTCAACCAGCGCCTTGATGGGACAAAAATATGTGAACGAGCTCCAGGATCTCCGGACTGCCCCCCTTTCCATCCACCAAATCGTCTCCTCGAAGTCTATCGCCTCTTTGACCCGCGGGCTGATCGTTGGCGCCATCACCTATCTTGTCGGACAAGCCTTTTATCTTTCCTATATGGGACACTTTCTTCCCATCGCAGCCCCTCTGACTTTCATCTACTTCATCGTGATTGGAGGGCTTGCCTTTGCCGGTCTTGGTATCGCGATTGGGATGTGGTCGAGAAGTTTTGAACATGTCGGGGCGGTGAGCATGCTCATCCTCCTTCCCCTCATCTACCTGGGTGGGGTCTTCTTTAACCTAGAAAATGTCCATCCTTTTTGGCAAACCCTCTCCCATTTTAATCCCCTTTTCTACACCATCAACGGGGTCCGCTATGGGATGCTCGGTCAGTCCGACACCTCTCTCCCCCTTGCCATCGGCGTCACCTTCGCCTTCGCTCTCCTCTGCCACCTCTTGGCTCTCTTGAGCTTGCGGAAAGGATCTCGCTACCTCCGTTAATCATTTACTCGCTTTTCGTGTTATCAATTACACACTTTTTGTGTTCTTTAAGACTACAAGACACGGAAAGTAAAAACCTCAGTTTTGGGTTTATTTTGCTTAGCTCCAGAGGGAGTTTTGCTTAAATTTTCTTCTTTTTGATCGAAGGTAAGGGTCAAAATGGCCCTTTTCGAGATCAAAAGGGAGAAAGGAAAGCTAAAATCCCCTGAGGCTGAGTGAAATAAACCCGAAACTGAGGTTAAAAGGTTTGAAGAAAAGCTCTTTCCAAAATTTTATCTATCTTGTAACCTGCAGTTATGGACATCATCAAAGAAAAGCTCAAAAAATTCGTCAGTGACCGGGAGTGGGACCAGTTCCACAACCCGAAAAACCTCGTCCTTTCCCTTGTTTCAGAGACAGGAGAATTGGCTGAAATCTTCCGTTGGCTCACCCTCGAAGAGTGCTCCCGTATCATGGAAAACCCTGAGCTTGCTCAACATGTCCGTGAAGAGGTCGCCGACGTCTTCAATAACATCGTCCTCCTTGCCATGAAGCTCGATATCGATCTTCTCTCTGTTGCAAAGGAAAAGCTCATCCTCACCGAAGAAAAGTACCCGACCCACAAGTGGAAAGGGCGTCCCCGCCAAGTTTAGTATAGCATTAAAATATTAAATTTTTGTAAAGTGTTTCCCTTATGGAAACACAACCACATGGCACCTGGAAGTCCCCAATTACCCCCTCGATGATCGTCAAATCGGCGATCAAATTGGGCGACATTGCCCTCGATGGAGGCTCGATTTATTGGAACGAGATCCGCCCCGAAGAAAAGGGGCGGTCTGTCATCGTTTCCAATGGAAAAGACCTTTTGCCCGAAGGGTATAGCGCCCGCTCCCGCGTTCATGAATATGGGGGCGCCCCCTTTACCGTCCATAATGGAACGGTTTACTTTGTCAACGATAAGGACCAGAAGCTCTATAAAAGAGACCCCAATGGGGAAATTTTTCCCTTATGTGGGGGCGAAGGGCTCCGCTATGCCAACCCCCTCTTTGATCCCAAACGGAATGTGTTGTACGCCGTGCAGGAAGAGCACCGCGCGGATGGAGAGGTGATCAACACCCTTGTCAAGGTAGATAATGAAGCCATCGCCATTCATGAGGGACACGACTTTTATGCGATGCCCACTCTCCATCCTGAAGGGACGCATCTTGCCTTCATCACCTGGGACCATCCCAACATGCCGTGGGATGGATCCACCTTATGGGTGGGAGAAATTGCCCCTGATGGGACCCTCTTCAATGTCAAAAAAGAGGCGGGTGGCATCAGCGAATCGATCTTTCAACCCGAGTGGTCACCTGATGGAACGCTCCACTACGTTTCCGATCGCACTGGCTGGTGGAACCTTTATCCCGGTCCCGAAATGGAGGCAGAGTTTGGACAGCCCTTATGGGTCTTTGGGATGACAAACTATGGCTTTTTCGATGATGGGCGGATCGCCGCTGTCTATACCATCAAAGGGAAAAGCCACCTAGGAATCATTCATGGGGAAGAGCTAGAAAAGGTTGACCTCTCCTTTACGAGCTACGGAAGCTTTAAAGTCTCTGGCAATCGGTGTTACTTCACCGCTGCATCTTCTACCGAGCCCCAAGCCCTCTACTCTTACGAAAAAGGAGAGCTGACCTGTCTAAAAAAGTTACGGGAAGTCACCTGCGATAACCGCTATATTTCGATTGCAAAAACGATCGAGTGCAAAGGGACCCATGGTTTTTTCTACTCTCCCAAGAATCCTGACTATAAAGGAAATGACCTCCCTCCCCTCATTGTAAAATGTCATGGAGGTCCCTCCGGACATACCAACCCCTCTCTCAACTTAGAGAACCAATACTGGACATCGCGCGGGTTTGCCTATCTCGATGTCAACTATGGAGGAAGTACCGGACATGGACGGGCCTACCGGGAACGGCTGAAAGGAACGTGGGGAAAGGTCGATGTCGAAGACTGTATCAACGCCGCCCTTTACTGCGCCGAAAAGGGATGGGTCGATCGAGAGAGGATGGCCATTAAAGGGGGAAGCTCTGGGGGCTATACCACCTTAGCAGCGCTTACTTTTCACGATACCTTTAAGGCGGGGGTGAGCTACTACGGCGTTTCCGATTTAGAGGCTCTTGCCAACGATACCCACAAATATGAGGCCCACTACCTTGACGGGCTGATCGGTCCCTATCCAGAGGAAAAAGAACGTTACCGCGCGCTTAGTCCCCTCCACCATGCCGATCAAATCAGCGCCCCCCTTCTCCTTCTCCAGGGAAGTGAAGACCGGGTCGTTCCCCCCAACCAATCAGAGATGCTTATTAAGGCCTTGAAAACCCCTGTCACCTACATCCTTTTCGAAGGGGAAGGACACGGGTTTCGGCAAGCAGAAAACATCAAAAAAGCGCTCGAAGCAGAGCTAAATTTCTACGGAAAAACATTTGGATTTGAAATGTGAAAAAACTCCTCTTTTTACTTATCACAACCACTTTATTTGCCATTCAAGAAGGAACCTACATCCAGTATGAAGAGGTGGAACAGCAAACAAAGGAAGACCAAAGCCTCCGTGACAGCTACCAAAACCCCCTCCTTGAAGGGGTAGACGCCCCCACTAAAAAGGAAGAGCTGACTCTCCAACAGCGGATCGCCAACTACTTTGGAACCTTTGTCACCTCCTCTCCCTATCCTGGAGTCCGCGCCACTTTTGAGGGAACCGAGCTCATGTCGAGCCTCTCAAGCGTTAACAAAGACCTTCAAATCCTCCTTGAGCTTGAAGAGTCGACCCTTTACATGAGACAGAAAGGAATCCCCTACCCCGTCAATCCTCGGATCTTCCTCAGTGGACAGATCGAGTTTACCGGCTTTGTCCAAAGAGATGCCCGCAAACATGCACAAAGTGATCTCGATCTCACCAATGCTGAGGTCGACTTTCTCATCGTTGCCGCTCCCTGGCTCTATGGCTTTATGGCCTATGAGTATGACAACTCGGTCGACCCTGCCATCTCCAACAGCCGCGTACAAAACGCCCGGATCCACGCCGACTCTCTCTTCCTTACCTTTGGGGATTTTTCAAGAGAGCCCTGGTATGGAACCATTGGGCAAACCTACATTCCCTTCGGACAATACACCACCTATAACCCCGTCCATGACCCCCTCAACAAGATCCTTTTCTGGACCCTTGCCCGTGATGTCACCCTTGGCTTCTATAACGACACCCTTCAGTTTGCCGCCTATGTCTTCAAAGGGGACAGCCATGCCGATTCGGGGAATAACATTAACAACTATGGGGTCAATCTTGCCATCCACTTTCAGATCAAGAAGCTCGATGCCAAAATCGAAGTCGGAGCGATCCGGAATATCGCCGATTCTTTGGGGTTCCAATCCGCCTTTGATGTCACCTCTTCGACCGAGCAACTCCGCCACATCGTCCCGGGGATTAACACCAATGGAAACTTCACCCTTGGAAACTGGAATCTTCTCCTTGCCTACAACCAAGGACTCCGCGCTTTCAACCGGCGCGATGCCGCCTTTAGCAAAAATGGAACCACCTTTAAGGGAGCCATGATCAAGGCGTTCGATGCTGAGCTTGCCTACACCTTCAAAATTAGGGAGCGCCCCAGCTCACTTGCCTTCTCTTATTCCCGGAGCTACGAAGCGCTCGGCTTTAACATCCCCAAAGAGCGGATGGTCCTCACCTGGGCCCTCTACGTCTTCCGAGGCAACCTCCTTTCCCTCGAGCTCAACTCCGACAAGCTCTACGACAGCACCAACCGCGCCGCCGGCAAACTTGTTCCCGGCACCCCCTACTACCTCAACCCCCGCAACCTCGGCCACCGCGACTTTCAGCTCAGCGTCGACTACCTCTTTTATTTTTAATGTCTGCGCTGTAGAACAGGTACCAAAAATAGAACCTTAGAAGTTAACATGAAAAACATCTTTGCAGACTTAGGTCTTGACCAATCTGATGAACTCATGACTCGTGCTCAGCTTTTGCATGGAGTAGGAATCCTCATTAAAGCAAGCAAGCTTTCTGAGCAAAAAGTTGCTAAAAGGCTAGGGATTACTCAGCCTAAAGTTTCTCTACTTGTCTCGGGTAGTCTTTCGGCATTCAGTGCGGATACTCTGATACATTATCTCTCCTTACTGGGGTATCATGTATAAATTCGACTGAAAAAGCCTCGCTCAAAGGTAGCTATTTTCCGCCGTAAAGGACGGATTGCCGTAAACTAACCCCCTTTTTTCCAAAAGATAATTCCTTTTATCACCTGCGCCGAAAAACTCGGTCCTTTAGGGCCGAGATGAAAGGCGCAAATACTCATTCCATTGGTTTTTGCTGGTTTTCAATATATTGCCTGATTGT